>NZ_LEKH01000001.1:300000-401647 GCF_001029505.1 Rubrobacter aplysinae
TAGAGCAGACCACCAAGGAGAAGCTGCCCGAGGGCTTTCAGACGGCGGAGTTCCAGCGCGAGCACGGGATGGTGGACCGCATCGTCCACCGGCTCTCGCTAAAGAACGACCTGGAGCGGCTCCTGGGGATGGTCTCGTGATACTGGACTTCGAGCGGCCCATAAAGGAGCTCGAGGAGCGGATCTCCGGGCTGCACAAGCTCGCCGGCAAGAGCGAGGAGATGCAGGAGGAGATCTCCCGCCTCGAAGAGGCGCTTGAGAACGCGAAGAAGCGTATCTACGCGAACCTCACGCCCTACCAGCGGGTTCAGGTCGCCCGTCACCCCGAGCGTCCCGGCTTCCGGGCGTACCGCGACGCCCTGACGGAGGACTTCTACGAGCTCTCCGGCGACCGCACGGGCGGCGACGACCCGGCTGTGCGCGGCGGCTTCGCCCGGCTAAAGCACGGCGGAAAGAGCGTCGTGCTCATAGGTCACGACAAGGGGGCGGATACCAAGAGCCGGGTAGAGGCTAACTTCGGCATGGCCCACCCGGAGGGTTACCGCAAGGTCCGGCGGCTTTACGGGCTCGCGGAACGCTTCGGGCTGCCCGTCGTCACGCTGGTGGATACCCCCGGCGCGTTCAGCGGGCGCAAGGCCGAGGAGCAGGGTCAGGCGTGGGCGATCTCCGAGGATCTCATGACACTCGCGGGATCGCGGGTTCCGGTGGTGTCGCTCATCATAGGGGAGGGTGGATCTGGCGGGGCGCTCGCCATGTGCCTGGCGGACCACGTCGGGATGCTGGAGAACTCCTACCTCTCGGTGATAGCGCCCGAGGCCTGCGCCTCCATAATCTTCCGGGACTCATCCCGCGCCGAGGAGGCCGCCGAGTCCATGAAGATTACGGCCCGCGACCTCAAGGCCCGGGGGATCGTGGACGAGGTGCTGCCCGAGCCGCTCGGCGGCGCCCATCAGGAGCCCGAGGAGGCCATAGAGGTGGTAGGCGAGGCGCTTGAGCGGGTCCTGGACGGGCTGTCGGGGGCCGGGCCGGACGAGCTCGTGGACGCCCGCTACGAGCGGTATCGGGACATCGGCGCGCACTTCGTGAGCCAGATCTAGCGGCTCACGAAGTTATCGAGCTTCTCGAACTCCCCGAACTTTCTGGTCTACCTGACCCGTCCGCTCCCCGGTTCGTCCGAGTCTCCCCAGCACTCGACGTTCTTGAGGCCGGGGATGTTGTTGACGTGGAAGCTCGGGTCCTTGCCGGCCCTACGTTGCCTACGGTAGTCCGTGAGCGCTGAGAAGGCGATCTTGCCCAGTAGGGCGATGGCAATCAGGTTCACCAGCGCCATCGAGCCCATGAACAGGTCTGCCAGCGCCCACACCAGGTCTATGGAAGCCAGAGACCCGAAGAGTATCAGGAGGAGCACGGCCACCCGGTAGATGAGGATGGTGCGGTCGCCTTCGCCCCGGCCGAAGATGAACTGGATGTTCGTCTCACCGTAGTAGTAGTTCGCGATGATCGAGGAGAAGGCGAAGAAGAACACGGCGAAGGCTATGAACGCCGGCGCCCAGCCCCCGATCTGGGTGCCCAGCGCCTGCTGGGTCAGGACGATGCCATCGGACTCGCTGGACTCGTAGATGCCGCTGAACAAGATGACGAACGCCGTTGCGGTGGCGATCACCAGCGTATCCACGAACACGCCGAGCGACTGGATGAGCCCCTGCTTCGCCGGGTGCGAGACGTCGGCGGTGGCCGCCGCATTCGGGGAGCTGCCCATCCCGGCCTCGTTCGAGAAGAGCCCGCGCTGCACACCGATTACTATGGCCGCTCCGAACCCGCCGCCTATCGCCTCCTGTAGCCCGAATGCGCTGGTGACGATCAGGTATAGCACCCGCGGTATCTCCGTGAAGTTGATGACCACGATAAACAGCGCCATCAGCACGTAGGGGATGGCCAGCACCGGAACGAGGATCTGGGAGACCCGCGCGATGCGCTTGATGCCGCCGAAGATCACGAGTGCGCTGAGGACGACGATAGCGAGGCCGACCACGAAGCGGTTCACGCCATATGAGGACTCGACGGAGAGCGAGATGGTGTTCGCCTGTACGGCGGTAAAGATCAGGCCGAAGCACAGCGTTATGAGGACGGCGAACAGGATGCCCATCCACCGTGCCCCGAGCGCCTTCTCCATGTAGTAGGCCGGGCCTCCACGGAAGGTGTCGCCGTCGCGGACCTTGTAGATCTGGGCCAGCGTGCTCTCCACGAACGACGACGCCGCTCCGACCAGCGCGATCACCCACATCCAGAATATTGCCCCCGGGCCGCCGACCCCGATAGCCAGCGCGACGCCTGCCAGGTTGCCGGTGCCGACCCGCGCCGACATGCCGACGGCGAATGCCCCGAACGACGAGACCCCGCGACCGCCGCCGCTGTTCACCAGCAGCCGCAGCATCTCCCGGAACAGCTTGAACTGCACGAAACCGGTACGGTACGTGAAGTACAGCCCGAGCGCTATCAGGAGCCCCACCAGCAGGTAGCTCCAGATCACGGTGTTTACGCCGTCAACCAGACCCTGGAGTGCCGTCACAATCTTCCCTCCCCGTTATCTCCCCATGACGGCTGCCGACACCGCGAACCCAGGCGCCCGGCAAGCCTCTAAAGTAGACGTAACCTAACAGAAAGTTCTATTCCGGTCTCCCCGCACGACGTGACGAGAGAGGACGCGGAAGAAGGCGAAAGAAGGCAAAGAAAAGGGAGGGCCGGAGCCCTCCCTTTGAAAACGCGAGTTTTCTATTTGCTTATGCGGCGGCGTTGCCCGCGCCACCCCGGGAGTAGGCCCGGGAACGGAGCCGCTGCTCGGCCTCGCGCTGGAGCTGGCGCACCCGCTCGCGGGAGATGCCGAGCTCGCGGGAGAGCTCGTTGAGCGTGGCCGCCTTCTCGTCCCCGAGACCGTAGCGCCGTACGAGCACGTACCGCGCCCGCTCTGGCAGGGTGGAGATCGCCTCATCCAGATGTGCGGTCTCCATCTCCCGCATTACCTCGCCAGCGGTGTCCGAGGACTTCTCGTCCTCGACGAACGAGCCGATGTCCGAGGAGTCCTCGTCGGAGTTTGCGGGCTTGTCCAGGCTGGTGGCGTCGGGCATGACGCTCTTGATGTCCCGGACCTGCTCGATGGGCCACTCCAGCCGCTCGGCAACCTCCTCGTCCGACGGGTCGCGGTTGAGCTCGGCCGAAAGCGCGTTGAATGTGCGGGCCATCTTCTGGATCTTCTCCGACATGTGTACCGGTACCCGGATCGTCCGGCCCTTGTCCGTTACAGAGCGCTGCACGGCCTGCCGCACCCACCACGTCGCGTACGTCGAGAAGCGATAACCCCGGTCGGGGTCGAACTTCTCTATGGCCTTCATCAGCCCGATGTTGCCTTCCTGGATGAGATCCTCGAAAGTCAGCCCGTAGCCCCGGTACTTCTTGGCGACGCTCACCACCAGCCGGAGGTTCTTCTCGATCAGCCGGTCCCGCGCCCGCTTGTCTCCCTCGCGGGCGCGGTTGCTTAACTCTATCTCTTCCTTGTGTGTGAGAAGCTTGCCACGCTCGCCCTGACTTATGTAAGCCAGGTAGCTGGGGAGGAGCTCCGGCGTCTCCCCGGTTCTCTCGGCCGTTCTCGACGACCTCTGCTCCGTGTTATTAATAGTCTTGGTAGCCAACCCGGCACCTCCTGTAGTCTCCCCGCCGCCCCGCTACATCCCCTGAGAAGTTCTGAGAGGTGGGACCGCAGCATCTTGGGTGTATAAAGTACAGTATAGTGATGTACAAGGTAAAGTCAAGAGGACGATGTTAACAGTTTACGTCGCCGCACCCGGCGTTCCAGACCGAGGGTCCAGAGGGTGTCCAGACCTCTGGTTAGGCTTCTAGTTGCACCGGCAGCCACGTCTGGCCGAAGGCGCGCATATCCTCTACGACGGGAAGCAGAGCGAGGCCGCGTTCGGTCAGGGAGTACTCGACTCGGGGCGGTATCTCGGAGAACCGCTCGCACCTGATCATGCCCGCCTGTTCCAGGGCTTTTAGCCTCTGGGCCAGGGTGCGTGAGCTTACACCCTCCAGAGAGGCGAGAAGCCCGTTGAAGCGCATGCTCTGCCGACCAAGGTCCCGCACTATGAGCAACGTCCAGAAATCGCCCACGAGCTCCGCCGTGCGCGCTATAGGACAATCGTTCGGGTGATCCCGCCTAGACATGCTACTAGCCTCTCTGATCTCACGTTTACTTTGCGAAATACACTGCTAATAGTGTAACAAGTAAACCGCCACTTACAAGGCCGACTCGCGTCAAGTTGACGCTAGGTTAGCGGTAGGCGGGGGAGCGGCGCGCAGAACGAGGGCACAGGGGATTCGCTTTCGAACCTCCCGGCGAGATCCCGGGAGAGTCGTTGGCGCAGGTCCTCCAGCTCGCCGGCGCTGAGCATCTGTTTCATCATCTCGGTGACGGCCCGGGAGCTGTCGCGCACCGCCTCGATGGAGACGTCCGTCCGGCTCCCCGCGCGCCTGAAGAACTCCTCGGCAGAGAAGGGCTCACCCCGGCTCTCTCCTTCGTGCCGCAGGTACTCCGCTACCCCCTGCGGGAGCTGGGCGGCGAGGCCCTGGCCTCTTCGCGGGAGCCGAGCCCGGCGCGGCACTGTACGCCTTTTACGAACTTTACGAGCTCGTCGTGCTTCATTGGCCTCCCTTTTTCTAGAGATTCGACGTGGTGCGCCGTGGAATATTCTTGGGCGTGGCAGAGGCTGGACCTCGAATCGTCCGCCCCGGCGGAGCGGGCTTTGTGTAACTCAATGTAGGTTTCACCCGAGCCGGGCGCGGGTATGCGGGGCGCTGTATCTTTTGCAACCGAAAACGTTAGAGGTCGGGAGTCAGATTGCAGTACGAGGAGTTCATAGAGAGTGTCGGAGAGCGGGCCGGAATAGGTTATCTGGAGGCCGAGTCTGCCACGGGGACGGTGCTGAACACGCTGGCCGGTTTCCTGGTGGATAGCGAGGGCCTGGATCTCTCGGAGCAGCTACCGAAGGGCGTGGCGGAGCATCTGCGTCAGCGGCCCCCGGAGCGCAGCGAGTTTTTCTCCGTCGAGGACTTCGTGCAGCAGGTCGGCGAGGATGAAGGCATCGGTCCCGACAAGGCCGAGACCCGCTCCCGCGCCGTGCTCGTCGTGCTGCAGCAGGCGGTGAGCGGAGGCGAGATGGACGACGTGCGCCGCCAGTTCCCGAGCGAGTTCGACCGCCTCTTCGAAGGTTAGCGCGACCGACTGCTTTCCGGCTATGCCCAGCCTCCGGCCACATTATTAGTCGGAGTTAGCCAGGGCGCTAGCCGCCGGCAGGCACGCGGCCGTCGGACTGGACAGGCCGGCAACCATGCATGCCCACATTCTGCCCGAGAGGCGGGTCAATACCGGCTTCCGCCACCGGCAACGAGATGCGCCCCGGGGGGGCGCCGGTGCTTTTCCAGCCCGGCGTGCCCCTAGCGCCTGACGACCAGCACGACGGCGATAACGGCCGCGACCAGCGCGGCGAGCGCCGAGGCCAGCGCCAGACCCTGTCCGACAAAGACCAGCGCGGCGTAGCTCACGCCGGAGAAGAGGAGAACCGCCGCGTAGGCGATCATCCACGCCGGGGTCCGCATCGCCGCGCCCGGACCTTACGAAACCCTGGCGTGCTAGCCGAAGAAGGTGTCGAGGACCTTGTAGAGATCCTCGGGTACGGTCTTTGTCTCGTCCGTCGCTTCGGAGAGGGAGACGGTGACCACGTCGTTGCCGCGCAGGGCGACCATCTGGCCCCACTCGTCAGCCTTTACGGCTTCGGCGGCGCGCAGGCCGTAGCGGGTAGAGAGGATGCGGTCGTTCGCCGTAGGGGTGCCGCCGCGCTGGAGGTGGCCGAGCACGACGTGGCGGGTCTCGATTCCGGTGCGGTTCTCAAGCTCCCCGGCGAGGGTCTCGCCGATGCCGCCGAGCTGGACGTGGCCGAATTCGTCGCGCTCGGGGGCCTGGGTCATAAACTCCTCGCCCAGGGTTACGCCCTCGCTAACGGCCACGAGGCCCCATTTCTCGCCGCGGGCGGCGCGGTCCTTGAAGACCTTCTGCATGCGGTCGAGGTCCGGGTCTACCTCCGGGATGAGGGTGAAGTTGGCGGCGGAGGCGAGGCCCGCGCCCCAGGTGATCCAACCAGCATGCCGCCCCATCACCTCGACGACCACGATCCGCTCGTGGCTCTTCGCCGTGGTCCTGAGCTTATCTATGGCGTCTGTCGCTATGGACACGGCGGTGTCGTAGCCGAAGGTGGTGTCCGTGGCGGAGAGGTCGTTGTCTATGGTCTTGGGGCAGCCGACGACCTGTACCCCGAAGTCGTCGTTCAGCCGCCGCGCCACGCCCAGCGTGTCGTCGCCGCCTATCGCCACCAGCGCGTCTATGCCCTGGGCCTTCATGTTCTCTACGACCTTCTCGGCGTCGCCCTCGTTCTTGTAGGGGTTCGTGCGCGAGGAGCCGAGGATGGTGCCGCCCTCTTCGAGGATGTTTCGCACGCCGTCGGTGTCGAGCGGCACGAAGGAGTCCGACTCGGGCGAGAGCAGCCCCTTCCAGCCGCGCTTGACGCCGACCACCTCGTAGCCGTACTCCTCACAGCGCGTGGTGACGGCCCGGATCACGCCGTTCAGCCCCGGCGCGTCGCCGCCGCCCGTGAGCATGCCGACCTTCCTTACCTGCCTCGACTCGGACATCTTCCGAACCTCCTGATCTCTGGTTTTCTATGTTTCCCTGATCCAGGCTAGCAACAGCAGTCGCCAGTCTAGCAAAACCGGGCGGCACGACCGCCCTGGCGGTGATGGTGTCGGGGAGAGGTTCGGGGCGGCGACAAGCGGGGAGCGATTGACCGCCGCGCCTTATCGGGGGAGAATTCCGGGCGAGCCGTTGTCGCGGGAGTACGAGCCGGGAGGCGTTTTTGGTCCGAGTTCTGTTCGTTTGTGCGGGTAACATCTGCCGGAGCCCGATTGCGCAGCGGGTGTTCGAGGACGTGGTAAAGCGCGAGGGGCTCGAAGCCGAGATAGAGGCGGACTCCGCCGGGACCACAGCCTTTCACGTCGGGTCGCCGCCGGACCGCCGGGCGTACAGTGCGGCGCGGGACCGCGGGATAGACCTGGACGGTCAGTGGGCGCGCCAGCTCGCTCCGGCTGATCTCCAGGACTTCGACTACCTGCTGGTGATGGACCGGGGTAACTACGAGGACGTGCTGATGCTCGCCCAGGAGGGCGGGATGGGGGCCAGTTTCGGCATGTTCCTGGACTACGCTTCCGGGATCCCCGACGACGAGGTGCCCGACCCCTATTACGGGAGCGGCGACGGCTTCGAGCGTACGATGGACATGGCGGAGCTCGCCTCGGTCGGCCTCCTCGAGGACATCAAGCGGCGTTATCTACAGACCGTAGAAAGCTGACTTGTCCGAGAGGATAGTCTCCCAGGGGGTAGAGGCCGCGCTCGGGCAACGGCTGACCAGCGCCCGCCCGATGGGCGGCGGCTGCGTGGGCGAGGTGTACCGGGCTACCCTGTCGGACGGCTCGACCGTCGTCGCCAAGGTAGACCGCACCGGCGGCGAGGCGAAGCTGCCGCTCGAAGGGTATATGCTCGGGTACCTCGCCGAGCACAGCCGGCTGCCCGTTCCAGAGCTGTACCACGCCTCTGACGAGCTCCTGATAATGGAGTACGTCGAGGGCGGGGGAGGCCGCTCGGGACGGATAGAGCGTGACGCCGCCGAGCTGCTCGCGGACCTGCACGGCGTCACCGCCAGTGAGTTCGGCCACGAGCGGGATACCCTGATCGGGGGTCTGGATCAGCCCAACCCGCCTACGACGTCCTGGATCGAGTTCTTCCGCGAGCACCGCCTGCTGTACATGGCGCACGAGGCCAATCGGGCCGGTAACCTGCCGGACGAGGACCTGCGGCGGATAGATGGTATCGCCGGGAGGCTGGAGGACTATCTGGAGGAGCCGGAGTCGGCGGCCCTGATCCACGGCGACGTGTGGGGCGGGAACGTGATCGCGGGCGAGACCGGAATCTCGGGCTTTCTGGACCCTGCAATCTACCACGCCGACCCCGAGATAGAGCTCGCCTTCATAACCCTGTTCGGCACCTTCGGCGAGGCCTTCTTCGAGCGGTACGGTGAGATCCGGCTCATCCGCGACGGGTTCTTCGAGGCCCGCCGCGACCTGTACAACCTGTATCCTCTCCTTACCCACGTCCGGCTCTTCGACGGTAAGTACCTCGAAGCCACCCGGAGCATCCTGAACCGGTTCGGGGCCTAGGGGGCCTGGCCACGACGTTTGCCCGGGACGCCACCCAGGTACTAACGGTAGGACATAGCAGGGCGTGGACGCCCCGGCCGGCGGGTTTGAACGCGCCGGACCCCGAAAGGCGCCCGAACGTGCCGTGAGCCGGGGGAGCGTGGAGCCCTTGTAGTACCTCGCGGTGCTTTGCGGGGTTTTGTGGCGTTCTCGCGCCGGAGCAAATCCTGAAGGAGGCTTCATGTTCAACGCCGAACACCCGAACGCGGTGCTCGAGTTGCCCGCCGACGATTCGCCGGGCTTTGACGAGGGTAGCGTCACCTTTATCGGCAACGCTACCACCATTATCCGCTTTGGCGGGTTTACGATTCTGACCGATCCGACGTTCTTGCACCAGGGGGATCACGTCCACCTCGGCCACGGCATCTACGCCCGCCGTGAGGTCGAGCCCGCCTGCCAGCCCGCGGACCTGCCGGACCTCGACCTCTGCGTCCTCTCGCACCATCACGGCGACCACTTCGACGACGTGGCTGCCCGCGAACTACGGAAGGACCTGCCCATAATCTCCAACCACCACGGGGTCGGCCTCCTCGAGGAACAGGGTTTTATGCAAGGCTACGCCCTCGATACCTGGCAGGCCCAGGACGTGGTCAAAGGCGGGGCCCGGCTTACGGTAAGCTCGACGCCCGGCAAGCACGCCCCCGACTACGTCAACCACCTACTGCCGCCGGTCATGGGTAGCGTCCTCGACTTCAGTGAGCGAACCGGCGGGGGAGAGCAGCGCCGCTTCAGGGTGTACATAACCGGTGACACGCTGGTCTACGACAGGCTCCACGACATCCCGCGCAACTTCCCCGGCATAGACCTCATGCTCATCCACACCGGCGGCACGACCCTGCTCGGCATCGTCGTCACCATGACCGGCGAGCAGGGAGTGCGACTGGTCGAGATGGTCGGGCCCCGCGCGGCGATCCCGATCCACTACAACGACTACTCCGTGTTCCTCTCGAACCTGGACGACTTCAAGGAGGCCGCGGCAGGCTCTTCGGCCTCGACGGAGTTCCACTATCTCTCCCACGGTGAGACCCACACCTTTCGTCCTCCCCATTTGGGAGACTGACCCGGACCGGGCCTGTATGCTGTGGGCGCCGTGGAAGTGTAGGAAGTTCCGGGTCCTGCGGCCCGGACGTGTACTCGGGTGATTGTGAGAGGAGATCTAGCTGTGGGACTCATGGACGGAAAGAACGGGCTGGTAACCGCCTCGGGCAGCGGTATTGGCCGCGCGAGCGCGCTGACCTTCGCCCGGGAGGGAGCGAGGGTGCTCGTCTCCGACGTTGCGGACGAGGCCGGCGAGGAGACCGTGCGCCAGATCCGCGCGGCGGGCGGGGAGGCCGAGTATCTGCACGCGGACGTTAGCCGGGAGGAGGACGTGGCGGCGCTCGTCGGGCGTGTCGTCGAGCTCTGGGGGAGCCTGGACTTCGCCCACAATCACGCCGGCATCTCTTCAGAGAACAAGCCGATAACCGAGCAGGAGACCTCCGCGTGGCGGAAGGTCCTCGACATCAACATCCTGGGCACGGCCAACGGGATGAAGTACGAGCTTGATCGTATGCACGAGCAGGGTACCGGCGGGGCGGTGGTGAACACCTCGTCAATGGCGGGCCTGAGCGGCACGCCGGGCATGACGCCGTACATTACGAGCAAGTGGGGGATAATCGGAATGTCGCAGTCCGCCGCGATGGAGTTCGCGCCCGAAGGCATCCGCGTGAACGTAATATGCCCCGGCCTGACCGTTACCGCCTCGCTCGAAAAGTGGTCGGAGGAGTCACCCGAGGCCTACGCGCAGTACCTCGAAGGGATACCGATGAAAAAGGGCGGCGAGGCCCAGGATCAGGCCGACGCCGCCGTGTGGCTGTGCTCGGAGAAGTCCAAGTACATCACTGGCGTTGCCCTGCCGATCTCTGGCGGCTCACAGATCCTGGGATAGAGCCGGTACAACCCCGTTCCAGACCCCGCGCAGGGCGGCGTTAGGCCAGCGCGCTCCAGACCTCGCGCTTGTTCCTGACGTGCCGGATCACCTCGTCGGTGAACTCCGAGGTGCCGGTGGAGCCGCCGAGATCGGCGGTTCGGACGCCGTCCAGAATTATCTCGAAGGTGGCCTCGTAGATGGCGCGGCTTATGAGGCTGGCCTGATCGTCGTCCATGAACGAGAGCAGGGCCGCTCCGGCCAGGATCATGGCCATCGGGTTCGCGACGTTCTTACCTTCCAGAGCCGGGGCGGTGCCGTGCGGGGCCTCGCTCATTATCGTCTGGGCGACGAAGTCCTCGTCCAGTGAGATCAGGAGGCTCTCCGCCCCCGCGATGGAGCCGAACATCTGCAGCACCATGTCCGAGAGACAGTCGCCGTCGCGGTTCAGCGTCGGGATCACGAGCGGCTCGCCGTAGGTGCCGAGGAGCAGCGCGTAGGTTGCGTCTATGAGCTGGGGGTCATAGCGGGTGTCGCGGTTCTTCTCGGCGGCGCGGTCCATCTCCTCCTTGAGCATCCCCTCGTACACGGGTGAGACGGTGTACTTCGGGCCGCCGAAGACCTTTGCCCGCATCTTGCGCGCCTGGATGAACGCGAACTCCGACACACCCCGGCACACGCCGCGCGTGATCTTCTCCGTACGGTACGCGACCTCGTCCAGGTCCTCGCCCTCCCGCCACTCGGTCGCGCCGTAGGCGTCGTCCACGGCCATGCGCACGACGGAGATGGGGGCGTGTACGCCCGACATCGGGTTTATACCGGGGATTCGCCTGCCGGTGCGTACGATCACGGTCCCGTCTATCCCCTTGCGCAGGATGGCGTTCGGCGATCCGAGCGAGCCGGCCTCCGGGGTGACGGTCGCCGCCTTTATGCCGAAGCCGTGCTCCTTCATGGCCGCGGCGGCCTCGTGTACCACCCCGTTGTCGGTGGCCTTGCGGTTCTCCAGCGACAGGTCGTACCGCTCGAAATCCAGCTCTAGCTGGGTTACCGCCGGATCCAGCACCCGCAAGGCCTCTTCGAGCAGCTCCTGCCCGGTCTGATCGCCCTCCATCACCACGATGGTCTTTCTGTCCATTAACGCACCTCTGGGTTTCTGAAACGTGTACTACTGCAATACCGTGGAACGACCCCGGCCGGGCTCCACAGGCAGTATACGTTTTCGAAGCCCCGGCTCACAGGCTCGCCTCGCAATGCTACTATTCTTCCGAGTAGGAGCTGTAGGGAGAGGTGGTGGATCTTGATCGCTCTGCTTGAGAGGTTCTGGAAGGGCATTGGCACCGTAGTCTCGGGTGACTGGAGGCATCCAGATCGCCGTCCATTGTGGGCCTTTGCCTCGGAGCGTACCAAGGGGGTTGAGATCAGGGCTCTCGGAGAAGCCCGACGCTCTGGCCACGAGCGTATCGGCACCGAGCACTTGCTGGTAGCAATACTCGCCGAAGAGGTGGGAGAGGCTGCCATGAGCCTCCGGCGGCGTAACGTTTCTCTACCAGAGGTACGTTCACTCGTAGAGTTGCTCAATGGAACAAAACCAGTCGAACCGAAGCGGTCGAAGTGGCTCAATACACCACAGCACACGGCCGCCATGTTTGCAGCCGATGGACGCAGCCGCCAGCTTGGATATACGGACATTGAGCCCGAGCATGTATTGTACGGAATCCTCCTGGATGAGGATGCTGTGGCAACCAGGATTCTCCGGTATCTAGGGGTGAGCGTATCGCAGCTTATACCAGAGCTTTGAGAGTGACTTGTACCTTTTTTAGGTGAAGAGATCTATTAGCTGCAGGTTCTCGAACTCGGCGGCCAGGGTGGGGGAGAGCTCCGAGCGATTCGGGGTCTGGCCCATCTGCTCGGCCACCTCCAGGAACGCCGATACCGTGGCCGTGAGCGGCACGTCCCGCCGGTGCAGCGCCACGATGGAGCGGCTGAGAACCGGGGCGTCCTCGACCTCTATCATTACGAGATGACCGGCCGCCACCGAGCGGACCACCGAGGTGCGCGGCAGGAAGGACACGCCGAGGCGGTGCTCGACCATCCTCTTTGCGGACTCGATGTTGTCGAGCTCCATCGTATGCAGCTCTCGGATGCCCGCATTGCGGAAGACGGCCTGGGTCTCCTCGTAGTAGCTAGAGGCGTAGTCGAAGAGGATGATCTGCTCTTTGGCGACCTCCGAGATCTCGGCCGTCCCCGTCTCGGTGAAGCGATGCTGCGGGTCCACCACGAGCACCAGCTCGTCGTCGTACAGTGACATGCTCTCGAGGTCCGGGTGGCGCACGCCGCGGGTCAGACCGAGCTGCGCCTCCTCCTTGAGGACCATGTTCAGGATCTCCTCGGAGTGCCCCGTCCGGACCGAGATCGCCACGTCCGGGTAGGCCCCGGCGAAACGCTCTAGCAGCCCCGGCAGCGCATACGTCCCGACCCCGGGCGAGGCGCCCAGGATCAAACGCCCCGCCGACGCCCCGCGCAGCTCCTTGAGATGCTGCACCCCCTCGGCGAAGCTGCCGACGCACCGCTCCGCGTACGGCACGAACTCCCTGCCGGCCTCGGTCAGCCGCACGCCCCGGCTCGTCCGCACGAAAAGCTGATCCCCGACCTCGTCCTCCAGCGCCTTCAGTCGCGCCGTGAGCGTCGGCTGTGTCAGGTACATCTCCTCCGCGGCCCGGCTCACGTTCCCGAGCCGCGACACCGCGAGAAAACACTCTAGCTGCCGAAACAGCAATCCCGCCCCTTTCAATCCCCCGCCGCCGGAGGCAAGCCCTGACCAACCGCAGCGGATATAGGTTTTATTTATAGAGACAATTCAAGCAAACAATTGGACTGATAGCAAGACCGCTGTTAACTTTGAGTCGTGGACGGAAGGTAGGTTTCGGAAGGTTCGGAAGTTTCGAAGGAGGAGCAGGATGACGCCGATACAGTACAGGGACCCGGAGACGGATGAGATCCTTGAGCGCACCTACGAGGAGAAGACGCCGGAGATCGGGCAGACCGTGACGCTGGACACGTTCGGAGAGTGTCAGGTGCTCTACCGGTGGCGCACCCACCCCACCGCCACCGTCGTCTACGTGCAGCCCGCCAAGACCCCGGCCTAGTAAGCGGCGCAAGACCCGCCGGACCAACCTCCTTTCTGGAGGCACATACCGCGATGTGGAATACCCTGTGGCGGGCTCCCCGGACTACTTGCTAGAGTAGCGGGGGCCCGCCACGGATACGTCCGGAGCTTCGGGACGTTTTGGAGCGGTTTTGGAGCGGTTTTGGAGCGGGCACGAGTTTCTACCAGGCAGGGAAGGAGTCTCTTACATGGGCAAGACCCAGAACATCCAGCGTTACGGTGACGGGGTAGAGGTACACGCTCCGGTAGCCGACAGGACGGCGGAGATCCTCACGCCGGAGGCCGTCGAGTTCGTCGCCAAGCTGGCTCGGAGGTTCACCACCAGGGTCGACGAGCTTCTGGCCCTCCGCGACGAGCGTCAGAAGAGGATCTCGGCCGGCGAGATGCCGGACTTTCTCGAAGAGACCCGCGACATCCGCGAAGGCGACTGGACGATAGCGCCGATACCGCAGGATCTCCAGGACCGGAGAGTCGAGATCACGGGCCCGCCGGATCGGAAGATGTGCATCAACGCCATGAACTCCGGCGCGCCGACGTATATGACCGACTTCGAGGACGCCAACTGCCCGACGTGGCAGAACATGATGGACAGCC
The DNA here is from genome assembly GCF_001029505.1 of Rubrobacter aplysinae. NCBI lineage: Bacteria > Bacillati > Actinomycetota > Rubrobacteria > Rubrobacterales > Rubrobacteraceae > Rubrobacter > Rubrobacter aplysinae. The sequence goes on from NZ_LEKH01000001.1 coordinate 314,018, forward strand.
AGATCAACCTCGCCGACGCGATCCGGCGTGAGATCTCCTACGACGATCCCAACTCCGGCAAGCACTACGAGCTAATAGAGGACCCCGCCGTCCTAATAGCACGCCCGCGGGGCTGGCACCTGTTCGAGAAGCACATGATCGTGGACGGCCGCGAGGTGCCGGCCCCGATCTTCGACTTCGGGCTGTACTTCTTCCACAATGCCCGAGAGCTCTTGAGCCGCGGCTCCGGACCGTACTTCTACCTGCCCAAGATGGAGAGCCACCTCGAAGCCCGGCTGTGGAACGAGATCTTCGTCATGGCCCAGGAAGAGGTCGGGCTGTCGCAGGGCACCATCAAGGCAACCGTCCTGATAGAGACTATCCTCGCAACCTTCGAGATGGACGAGATCCTGTACGAGCTGCGCGAGCACTCAGCGGGCCTCAACTGCGGCCGCTGGGACTACATCTTCTCCTACATCAAGAAGTTCCGTGAGCACGACTTGCTCCTACCAGACCGGGCGCAGGTCACGATGACCGTGCCGTTCATGCGGGCTTACTCGCAGCTCACCATCAAGACCTGCCACAAGCGCGGGGCGCACGCCATCGGCGGCATGGCGGCCCAGATCCCGGTAAAGGGCGATAAGGAGCAGAACGAGAAAGCCTACGCCGCCGTAAAGGCCGACAAGGAGCGCGAGGTCGAAGACGGCCACGACGGCACCTGGGTCGCCCATCCGGGCATGGTCCCGACGGCGAAAGAGGCCTTCGACGAGGGGATGCCGCAGGCTAACCAGATCGAGTCAAAGCCCCGCGACGACTTTCAGACATCGGCCGAGGAGCTACTGGCGAAGCCGGACGGTGAGATAACGGAGCAGGGCTTCCGCAACAACATAAGCGTCGGCATCCAGTATCTTGGTGCGTGGCTCGCCGGACGCGGGGCGGTGCCGGTCTTCAACCTCATGGAGGATGCGGCGACCGCCGAGATAAGCCGCGCCCAGGTGTGGCAGTGGATCCACCACCCGAACGGCATCCTGGAAGACGGCCGTCACGTGGATACCCAGCTATTCAGGCAGATGGCCGACGAGGAGCTGTGGAAGATTCGGGACCTCGTCGGCGAGGAACGCTTCAAGGCCGACGAGTACGAGAAGGCCGCCGAGCTCTTTGATCGCTTCTCTACCTCCGAGGAGTTCGTCTCCTTCCTGACCATCCCCGCCTACGAGTACCTGGACTAGGCTCCTCCCATACCCGAAAGTCCGTGAGGGACCTCCCGTCAGGGGGTCCCTCACGTCGTCTCGCGCGCGGACGCGGGTCTCGCGCAACTCTTGGTGTTAGTGGACCGTACTCCACTAACAGAAACCCTATGCCCGTTAAACCCCGGACCTCCGGTGTTTGTGATCCAGCGCACGCTTTCGCCTTTTGTAGGCCGCTTTCCTGTTGTAGATTACGGGTTAAGGTAGTTTGCACAGCAAAAAAGTTGTGCAATTAGAAACCAAAAAGTCGCTGATATTTTATCTCTTGCTTCGGAGTAGGATGTTTTGTTGGCGCGGTGTTGGGAAAAGATGGGTTTCGTGGAGCCCAGGAGTTACGAGAGCCGGAGAGAGCTATGCAGAAAGAGCGCAGAGGAAACACGTCGAAGTCAGGCTACACGCTCGGCAGGCCGCTGAGGCAGGTCTGGGGTGTGCTACAGGAGATGAGCCGGATGCTGGAGATGGCGCACAGCGCGGACGCCAGGCCCGGGTCGCGCCGTCCGCGCGTCGCCCGGCATTGGGAACCGGTAGTAACGGAGATGCCGGCTGGCGGCGACCTGCTAGTGTACTTCGAACTGCCGGACGTAGAGCACGAGGACATAGACCTAACGTTACACGGTAACTCCATCGTGGTCTCCGGGGTCAGGAAGGAGTTGCCCTCCCTGGAGAACGTCACCGTCGAAGACTTTGTCTCCGGCAATCTGAACCTCGGGCCCGTGCAAGATAGCCCGTTCAAGAGTTCCGTCGAGCTTCCGGGGACGGCCACCGAAGACGACGTCGAGGCCGCCTTCGGAGCCGGGCTCCTCCAGGTCCGGGTCGTGGGCGCGGCGGAGGACCGCTCCCGGCGCATCCACGTCCGGGGTGCGAAGAAGCCCCGCGGCTAACCGGACAATGCGGGCCTCCGCGGTGGATGGTTAGGAGGCGGCTCCAGGCTCGCGACCGCGCGACCGCGTGACCGGGCCAAAATAGGAGAGCCGCCTCCTAACCGCGGAATTACTCGGGGACGTTTAGCACGATCTTGCCGAAGTTCTCGCCGGCATCCATGCGCTTTTGCGCGGTGGCCGTCTCTTCAAGGGGGTAGCTGGAGTCTATCTTCGGCTTCAGGCCCCGGTCCTCGTAGAGCTTTAGCATCTCCTCGAACTCCTGGGCGCTGCCCATAGCGGTGCCGAGCACGTCTAGCTGCTTGAGGAAGATCTTGGGCAGCACCAGGTTCGGTACGGGGCCGCGCGTCGCCCCGAAGGTCACGATGCGTCCGGCCGGATTCGCCAGCGTCGCCAGGGCATCGAAGACGTCGCCGCCGATGGAGTCTACCGAAAGGTCTATCCCGCCGGACATGCTCCTGAGCTCCTTCTGCCAGCCGTCGGAGCCGTAGTTCACGCCGCCTTCCGCGCCGAGGTCCCGCTTGGCCGCCTCGATCTTCTCGTCCGAGCTTGAGGTGACGAAAACCCGGCCGCCGAGGGCGGTGGCGAGTTGCACCAGGAAGGTTGCCACGCCGCCGCCGATGCCGGGTATGAGGACCGTGTCGCCCTCCTGGATGCCACCCCGGGTCACGAGTGCCCGATAGGCGGTGAGAGCGGCGAGCGGGAGGGCGGCGGCCTCCTCGTGCAACAGGTGAGCCGGCTTGCGGAAGACGTTCTCCGCCGGTACCTTCACGTACTGGGCGTAGGTGCCGTTCTCGGGCAGGCCGAGGATTCGGTAATCCTTGCCGGGGATGCGGAGGTCGTCGCCCCAGTACAGCGAGGGGTGGATGACCACGTCGCTGTTTACCGGCGGGGTACCCTCTATTACGCCCTCGACCTCATCTCCTATGGCCACCAGCTCCCCGGAGCCGTCCGAGCCGGGTATAACCGGCAGAGCGTCGGGCTTGGCGCCGGGATACTGGCCCTGGGTAACGAACACGTCGCGCCGATTCAGGGCGGCGGCCTTGAGCTTTACGAGAACCTCCCCGGTATCCGGCTCTGGCTCCGGCCAGTCCTCGTAGCTCAGGCTGTCCGGTCCGTTCAGCTCGTGCAGAACTATCGCTTTCATGAATGACTCCTTTATTGGACTCGTTTGGAAGCGACTACAGGGCACATCATACTTGAGAGACTGGTTTCTCTCCCGACGCCGGGCGCAGGCCAGCCCTCGTCGTTACCCGGGGGCCGAGTCTTCCGAATCCTCGGACTCTTCGGAAGCTTCCCTGATACGGTCGCCGAGGACCTGAACCCAGAAGACTATCGCGATGGAGATCACCGGCAGGGCCAGCGCCAGGAAGATCCAGCTCCGCTCCACGTAAAGGTGCGCGGCGAACGCGGCCGTCCCTAGAAGTACGCTCCCGGCCCCTGCAAGCCTCGTCCAGGCTGCAGCTCTCGTGTTATTAGCCCAGATCCTGTCTCCGGCCGAGTTGCAAACAAAGAAAATTACGAGCGCGAGAATAGCAAGATCGACCAACCCTCTATCAGAGGTGGAAATTATAAAGAGTATAAAAGCTATTAGTAGGGTCACCGAGAGGGGTAGCCGGTATCTGGTGCTTTCTCTGGGCTCGCCGCCGAAAGCCGCGATCAACCAGCCTCGCCGTTGAGATGTCTCCAACCAGGGCCTCCCGGGCGGAAAATAGCTACTCGCACGATCCTACTACAGGGGCACAGCCCAAGAAAACGGGGCCGCCTCCGATGGGAGGCGGCCCCGTGTGGTGCGTATTGGTGCGGATGTTGGGTAGATGTTAGTCGCGGGGCGGGGCGAAGGCCTGGACGCCCGTGATCTCCCGGCCCAGTATCAGCGACTGCACGATGTCCGTACCCTCGTAGGTGTAGACGACCTCCATGTCGGCGAGGTGCTTGGCGATCTGGTACTCCAGCAGGATGCCGTTGCCGCCGAGGATGTCGCGGGCGTCGGAGCAGACCTGCTTGCCCTTCTTGGCCGTGTTCATCTTCGCCATCGAGGCCATGCCGGGCGTCATCTTGCCCTGATCCAGAAGCTCCGCCAGCCTGAAGCACATGAGCTGCATGTTGGTGATCTCGGTCAGCATGTTGGCGAGCTTGTTCTGGATGAGCTGGTAGCTGGCCTCGGAGCGGCCGAAGATCTCGCGCTCCTTGGCGTAGGTCACGGCGGCCTCGTAGCTGGCTATGGCGTGGCCGACGCCTTCCCAGGCGACGCCGTAGCGGGTGGCGGTAAGGACCTTCGAGGTGTCCTTGAAGGAGTTCGCGCCGACGAGCTTGTTCGCTGCTGGCACGCGCACGTTCTCCAGGGTCAGCTCGGCCTGCCACACGGCGCGCTTGCCCATCTTGCCGGTCTGAATCTCGGCTGAGAAGCCTTCTATGCCCTCGTCGCCTTTCTCCAGGACGAAGCCCTTGATCTGGCCGTCCTCCATGCTACGGGCGAAGATTATGATGATGTCGGCGAAGGAGCCGTTGCCGATCCACTTCTTCTTGCCGTTCAGAATCCACTCGTCTCCGTCCTGCTCGGCCATCGTCTCCAGTGCGACGGCGTCGGAGCCGTGGTCGGGCTCGGTGAGGCCGAAGGCCCCGATCTTCTCCATCTTCGCCATGGCCGGCAGCCAGCGCTCTTTCTGCTCCTCGCTGCCGAGTATGTCTATGGTGCCCATAGCGAGCCCCGAGTGCACCCCGAAGAAGGTGTTGAGGCTCCCGTCGCCGCGGGCGAGCTCCATGCCCACGAGCCCGGTTGCCAGGTTGCTCATGCCGGGACAGCCGTAGCCCTGGATGGTGCTGCCGGCGATGCCGAGCTCGGCGAACTTCGGGATCATCTCGAACGGGAACTCTGCCCGGTCCCAGTAATCGTTCATCACCGGGATCAACTCCCGGTCGCAGAACTCGCGAACCTTGTCCCGGATCTGGCGCTCCTCCTGCGTGAGCGACTCGTCCAACCCGTAGAAGTCCGTCCCCAGTGAAGTAGCTACGTCGGCTATCAAGCTAGATCCTCCTTTGACCGTTCTCTTCACAACCGCCCGCCAAACGCCCCGGCGGTCGTGTACTGACCTGCCTCAACTCTAGCACGGTGGCGTGAGGCCCCGCCTAACTCCGATCGACCTTGCCGAATCTCGGAATGTTATTATATTTAAGCTTATCAAAACTGACAACAACCTCCGGACGATCTGGACGGTCTCACGGGTGGGGGAGCCCGGGACACACGAGGAGAGGTGGTATGCAGCAGCGGGAATCGCTAGGTGGGATAGACGTGACGGGTGCTTCGGGCACGGCAAGCGCGGCAGGTACGGCGGGGACGGTAGACGGGAGCGCGGTAGAGGATCTGGACAGCCTGCCGGGGATGCTGGCCCAGACGGTAGAGCGGCGGGGGGCGAAGCCCGCGCTCGCCGCGAAGGCCGCCGGAAGATGGCGGGAGATCTCCTACGCAAGGCTCTACGAGAGGGTCCGGGATTTCGCGGCCGGCCTGGCCGGTCTCGGAGTAGGCCGGGGCGACAGGGTCGCGCTGATGTCGAACAACCGCCCGGAATGGCCCATAGCAGACCTCGCAGCCCAGAGCCTCGGGGCGATCACGGTCCCCGTGTACCCCACGCTCGAAGCCGGACAGGTGGCGCACATCCTCGCGGACTCCGGGGCAAAGGCGGTCGTCGTGGAGAACGGAGAGCTGCTCCGGCGAGTAGCCTCCGGGCGGGACGGGCTGCCGGCGCTCGAAAGCCTCGTCGTCGTGGAGCCCGGCGGGGCGGAGGAGGCCGAGGACGCGCCGCCCTTTGGCAACTTCGGCAGCTTCGAGGATGTCGAGCGTGCCGGGGCCGCCGCCCCGGTCGGTGGCTGGGAGGAGGGCTGGCGGTGCATCCGGCGCGACGACGTGGCGACGGTTATCTACACCTCCGGCACCACGGGGCCGCCAAAGGGCGTGATGCTGACCCAGGGGAACCTGCTCTCGAACCTCGAAGGCATCTTCGAGACGTTGCCGATACACCCGGACGACGTGATGCTTTCCGTGCTGCCGCTCTCGCACGTCTTCGAGCGCACCTCGGGGCATTATCTGGGGCTGGCCGCCGGATGCACCATCTACTACGCCGAGTCCATCGAGAAGGTGCCCGAGAACCTGCGGGAGGTCAGGCCGCACCTCTGCATCAGCGTCCCGCGGCTGTACGAGAAGATGTACGACCGGGTGCTCCAGAACGCATCCGAGGGCGGCGGGTTCAAGAAGCGGCTCTTCGAGGACGCGATGGCCTCCGGTAAGCGGGCCTACGAGATAGAGCGCGCCGGCGGCACGGTCGGCGGGGTCTTGAAGCTCAAGCTCGCCGTGTACGACCGGCTGGTGTTCGCCAGGCTCCGGGAGGCGGTCGGCGGGCGGCTCAAGTACTTCGTCTCCGGCGGGGCGAAGCTGAACCCGGAGATAGGCAAGCTCTTCTACGCCGCCGGCGTGAGGATAGTGGAGGGCTACGGGCTCACGGAGACGTCGCCCGTGATCTCCTGCAACCCTCTCGAAAGGGTACGCTTCGGGACCGTCGGGCCGCCGCTGGGCAACCTGGAGGTAAAGACGGACGATACCGGCGAGGTGCTCGTAAAGGGACCGAGCGTCATGCGGGGGTATCTGAACAACGAGGAGGCCACCACCCAGGCGTTCACGGAGGACGGCTTCTACCGTACCGGCGACGTCGGCGAGTTCGACGAGGCCGGGTACCTGAGGATCACGGACCGGGCAAAGAACCTTATCGTGCTCTCCACCGGCAAGAACGTCGCGCCGCAGCTCGTGGAGACCTCGCTCGCCACCGCGCCGCACATCTCCCAGACGGTGCTCGTCGGCGACGGGCGCAAGTACGTCTCCGCCCTCGTCGTCCCCGACTACGAGGCTCTGCGCCGGACTCTCGGCTCCGAAGTGTCCAACGTCTCGGACGGCGAGCTAGCTGGAGACGAGGCGGCCCGCGCCGTAATAGAGAGGGACATACAGGCCGCCACCTCGGATCTCGCCGCCTACGAGCGTCCGAAGAAGTTCGCGCTCTTGCCCCGCGAGCTGTCACAGGAGGAGGGAGAGCTGACGCCGACGCTGAAGGTAAGGATGGGCACCGTGCAGGATCGCTACGGGGACCTCGTCGAGGAGCTGTACGCCGGGTGATACGGTCCGGCGCGGCGGTCGTGCAACGGTTGTGGGCCGGTATCGCCGTTGCTAGACTCGACCGGGGTTCGTGGTGCCTATAAATCCTATACGGCCCGTATACGTCCCGGGCGGGGAAACGCGGGTAAAAGGAGGGCTCAGATACAGAACACGTCGGTAACACCCAAGGAAGTATTCCTCAGCGAGGTAAAGTCGAAGACCGTGTTTCCGCTCCTGGTGCTGCACATGCTCCGCAAGCAGCCCGAGTACGGAAACCGCATCATAAAGCAGATGGGCGAGATCACGGGCGGCGCGATGACCGTCTCGCCGAACACCATCTACCCGCTCCTGCGGCGGCTGGAGGATAGAGGCTACATCGTCGGCGAGTGGGAGAACCCGGAGTCCAAGAGCCGCCGCTTCTACAGCATTACCCCCAGTGGCGAGGTGAAGTACGAGGAGGTAAAGGAGCTGTTCGAGGGGCACCTGCTGCGGGTACAGAGCGCCATAGAATCGCTGCAGCGGGAGATCTACGGCTGATCTACGGTTTATCTACGGCTGAAGTCGGGCTTTGAAGGTAGAGAGACCGAGTCAGAGCAGAGTCGGAACAGAGTTGGAATCGCAAAAGGAGATGATGTGAGCAGGGAGATACGCAAGGTGGCGGTTATAGGGGCCGGGACGATGGGCGCGGCGATAGCCGCACACGCGGCGAACGCGGGGTTGGAGGTGGATCTCCTGGACATAGCCTCGTCCGACTCCGAGTCCGGGGGAGATAAGAACGCCGTCGTAAAGGCCGGCTTCGACCGGATGAAGAAGGCCCGGCCGGCGGCCCTGATGAGCAAGAGCCTGGCGGACAGGATACGGCTCGGCAACCTCGACGACGACATCGAGCGCGTCTCCGACGCAGACTGGGTAATAGAGGCCATAGTCGAGAAGCTGGAGCCGAAACAGGACCTCATGTCCCGCCTCGAAAGCCTCGTGCCAGACGATGCCGTGATCACCTCTAACACCAGCGGCATCCCGCTGAACCAGGTCGCCGAGGGCCGCTCCGAGGGCTTCCGCAAGCGGTTCCTCGGAACCCACTTCTTCAACCCGCCGCGCTACCTCAAGCTCCTGGAGCTGATCCCGACCACCGACACCGACCCCGAAGTCGTCGAGAAGATGCGCACCTTCGGCGAGCGGGTCCTGGGCAAGGGCGGTGTGATCGCCAAGGATACCCCGAACTTCATCGGCAACCGTCTCGGCAGCTTCGCCGGGATGCAGTCGGTTACCTACGCCCTTGAGAATGGCTACGGCGTAGAGGAGATAGACGCCATAACCGGCCCACTCATCGGCCACCCCAAGACCGCGACCTTCCGCCTCAACGACCAGGTTGGCCTCGACATCGCCGTTGGCGTCGCCGAGAACCTGGTAAACGCCGTCCCCGAGGACGAGTCGCTCGAAGACCTGAAGCCCCACCCGGTGCTAAAGCAGATGCTGGAGAAGAACCTGCTCGGCAACAAGACCGGCGCGGGCTTCTACAAGCGCACCAAGCGCGACGGGGCGACCGTCTTCGACGTGATCAACCTGGATACCTTCGAGCATCATCCGGCCGAAGAGCCCGAGATCCCGATAGCCCGTGAGGCGAAGAAGCAGGGAGACCTCGGGGCGCGGCTGCGTTTTTTGATGCAGAAGGCCGACGAGGATACCCACGCCCGCTTTCTGCGCGACACCCTGCTCCCGTACATGGCCTACGCCTCCAGGAGGGTGCCCGAGATCTCGGACACCCTCGAAGACATGGACCACGCCATGGAGTGGGGCTTCGGCCACAGCGCCGGTCCATTCCGCAAGTGGGACCTGCTCGGCGTGCGCGACACGGCGGAGCAGATGAAGGGCCTTGGCATCGAGGTAGCGCCCTGGGTGGACGAGATGCTGGAAGCCGGCAACGAGAGCTTCTATAAAGAGGAGAACGGCCGCGAGGTCGTCTTCAGCCCCGTAAAGAAGACCTACGAGCCAGTACGCCAGGACCCGCTCGCCGTGAAGCTCGACGACCTGCGCGAGCAGGACAGGGAGATCTCCCGCAACGACTCGGCGAGCCTCCTGGACCTCGGAGACGGCGTGCTGTGCTTCGAGATCCACTCCCGCGGCAACTCCATAGACGGCGACGTAATAGAGATCGGCTACGAGGCCCTGAACCGGCTGGAAAACGAGGACTGGACGGGCCTCGTTGTCGGCAACGACGGCGGTAACTTCTCCGTCGGGGCGAACATCGGCGAGATCATCATGGCCGCCAAGTCGGGTCAGCTCGATGAGGTCGGTAAGCGGGTGGACGCCCTGCACGGGCTACTCATGGGCTTCCGCTTCGCCGCGAAGCCGGTGGTCGCGGCCCCGCACGGCCAGACCCTCGGCGGCGGCGCGGAGATAGCGTTGCACGCCGACCGTATTGTGGCGGCCGGGGAGACCTACATGGGCCTCGTCGAGGCCGGGGTCGGCCTGATCCCGGCCGGAGGCGGGGTGAAGGAGCTGGTCCGGCGCAGCCTGTCTCCGGCCATCGCCGCCGCGCCGAGCACGCCGCCGCTGCCGTTCGTGCAGAAGGCGTTCGAGAACATCGCGATGGCGAAGGTCGCAACCAGCGCGGTAGAGGCCCGGGAGATGGGCTTCTTGGACGAGGAGGACCGGATCGTCCTCAACCCGGACCACCTGATCCAGACCGCCAAACAGGAGGTCCTCGACCTCGCCGACGGCTACGCCCCGCCCGCCCGGGGCAAGAACGTCTACGCCGCCGGAAAGGCCGCCCAGGCCGCGCTCGACGTCGGCGTGAAGACGCTGCAGTGGGGCCACTTCGCAAGCGAGTACGACGGCGTCATCGCCGGTCGGCTCGCGAGCGCCATAACCGGCGGCGGCATCTCGTTGCCGCAGTGGGTAGACGAGGAGTACATCCTCACGCTGGAGAAGAACGCCTTCTTGGAGCTGCTAAAGAACGAGAAGACCCAGGAGCGCATCGGCGCGATGCTCGAAACCGGCAAGCCGCTGCGTAACTAGCATAACCAGCGTAGAGACACGGAGAAAGTCGCAAAGTAGCGGCAAATGAATACAAGATTCATGAGCAAAGGGAGAGACGAATGAAGGAAGCCGTAATCGTCGCCGGGGCCAGGACCGCCGTCGGGCGCGCTCCCAGGGGCACGCTGCGGGCGAGCCGCCCGGACGACATGGCCGCCGCCGCCATAAAAGAGGCCATGAACCGGGCCGAGGGGCTCTCGCCCGAGGAGATAGAGGACGTGATCATCGGTTGCGCCATGCCCGAGGGTACCCAGGGCATGAACGTCGCCCGGCAGTGCTCCATCTTGGCCGGGATGCCGGAGAGCGTGCCGGCCCAGACCGTGAACCGCTTCTGCTCCTCGGGGCTGCAGACCATCGCGATCGCCGCCGAGAGGATCATGGCCGGACACGCTACCGCAATAGTCGCAGGCGGCACCGAGCACATGTCCACCACCATCGAGATGCCGAACTTCGCCCCGAACCCGAAGCTGATGGACATTAACCCCGCCGTGTACATGGGCATGGGGCTAACCGCCGAGCAGGTCTCCAAGGAGTATGGGGTGTCGCGCGAGGACCAGGACGAGTTCGCACTGCGCAGTCACACGTTGGCGAAGAACGCGGTCCAGAACGGAGTCTTCGACGAGGAGATAGCCCCGGTAGACGTGGAGTTCGACTACGTCGAGGACGGCGGCGAGGTCCGCCACCAGGAGACCACCTTCAAGCGCGACGAGGGCCCGCGCGATACCTCCGCCGAGCAGCTCGCAAAGCTCTCGCCCGTGTTCCAGCAGGACGGCACGGTCACGGCGGGCAACTCCAGCCAGCGGTCTGACGGCGCGGCCGCCGTCGTCGTGATGGAGCGCGAGGAGGCCGAGCGGCGCGGGCTAACGCCGCTGGCGCGGTTCGTCGGGTTCGCTGTCGCCGGGGTCAGGCCCGAGGTTATGGGCATTGGCCCGATCTACGCCATCCCCAAGGCGCTAAAGCAGGCCGGAATGGACCTGTCCGAAATAGACCTTTTCGAGTTCAACGAGGCGTTCGCGGCGCAGGCGCTGGCCGTGATCCGGGAGACCGGCATGGACCTCGATAAGACCAACGTGAACGGCGGGGCCATTGCGCTCGGGCACCCGATGGGGGCCACGGGTACGAAGCTCACCATCCAGCTTCTGAGCGAGATGAAGCGCCAAGGCTCGAAGTACGGTATGTCCACCATGTGCATCGGCGGCGGCATGGGTGCGGCCGGGATCTTCGAGAATCTGCAGAACTAGGGCACGTTAGCCTACCATCGGTGGGCGGGGCTCACGCGCATCCCCGCCCGGAAGACCAATAACGTCCGGCTCGGAATGTCGCCTCCTCCGGGCCGGGCGGTACTTGCGAGGGTGTCTGAATGAAGCTGTCTAGCTTGAACGTCGGGTCGGAGCGTCCGATGCGGAATGCCAAGGGGAAGACCGGGATCTTCAAAGCTCCTGCGGCGGGCCCCGTTTGGATAACCCACGCCGGGCTCGCCGGAGACACGGTATCGGACGAGGAGAACCACGGCGGCGTGGACCAGGCAGTTTATCTCTACGGCGTGCCGGACTACGAGTGGTGGTCCGGAGAGCTGAGTCGTGATCTTTCGCCCGGGACCTTCGGGGAAAACCTGACCGTGGCCGACTTCGAGAGCGCGCGGGCGTTCGTGGGTGACCGGTTGCACGTGGGATCGGTGGTGCTGGAGATTACGGCGCCGCGAATACCGTGCGTAACCCTGGCAACCCGTATGGAGGACCCGCGGTTCGTCAAGCTGTTCAGGGAGGCAGAGCGTCCGGGGGCGTACTGCCGTGTCGTTCGGGAGGAGTTTGTGCGTGAAGGCGATACGGTGTGCCGCGAGCCGTACGAGGGGCCGGAGGTCGGGAACCTGGAGATGTTCCGCGACGCCTTCGAGCCCGACCCCGGCGAGGCGATCATCCGACGTTACCTGGCCGCCCCGATAGCGATCCGCGCCCGCATCGAGAAAGAGGAGCAGCTAGAGAGACTCCTTTCAGGGCCTTCATGTGGGGCGGAGGAGGCCCGCGAATGAGCCCGGCCTCCGGTGGCGGCTGGAACCACGAGTACGTCGCGGCGAACGGCATCCGCCTCCACTACGTCCGGCACGGCATGGAAAACTGGGGAGAGCCGGTCGTGCTGCTGCACGGCTGGCCGGAGTTCTGGTACGGGTACCGCAAGAACGTCGGGCCCCTGGCAGAGAAGCTCGACGTGATCGTGCCGGACCTGCGCGGGTTCGGGGACACCGAGAAGCCGGGCACGCCGGACCCGCCGCAGGCGCTACAGGCTCACATGGTGGGGGACTTGCTGGCTCTGGCCGACGAGCTTGGGCTGGAGAGGTTTGGGATCGTCAGCCACGACGTGGGCTCGTACGTGGCCCAGGCCTTTGCCCGCGAGCATCCGGAGCGGGTATCCGGGCTGTTCTTCTTCAACTGTGTGTATCCCGGTATTGGGCGGCGGTGGCTCGAGCCCGAGTCGGTGCGGGAGATCTGGTACCAGACCTTCAACCAGCAGCCGTGGGCAGCCGATCTCGTCGGCCGTGACCGGAAGTCCTGCCGCCTGTACGTCGGCCACTTCCTGGATCACTGGGCGCACGAGCCGGGCTTGTTCGGGGAGGATCTGGAGCACTGGGTGGACAACTTCATGAAGCCGGGTAACCTGCAGGGGGGCTTTGACTGGTATCTCGCCTCGGATAAGGGCCGGATGCAGATGATGCGTCACGGGGCTCTGGAGATGCCAAAGATAAAGACCCCGGCGCGTTTTCTGTGGGGCGAGAGCGACCCCGTGCTGAGGGCCGAATGGTCCGACAGACTAGGAGAGTATTTTGAGGATTACAGCCTTACCACCGTGCCCGGAGCCGGGCACTTCGTCCACTACGAGACTCCCGAGCTTGCGAATCGGGAGATACTGGACTTCTTTACTCGCGCCGGGTAGACCGTGTCCGGTATAGGGCGCGTGCAGCCGGTAGAGCCCTCGAATCTGGCGACGCAGCCGGTAGGGGAGGCGGCACGGGTCGCGGAGGGCGTGTACCAGCTCAAGGTGCCGGTGCCGCTGCCGCTCGTGTTCGTCTCGGTGTACCTGATCCAGGGCGACGACGGCTGGACCATCGTGGATGCGGGCTACGAGTACCCCGATACCTACGAGACGTGGGAGCGCGGCGCCCGGAGCGTCGGGCTGGATCTCGGCGCCGACGTGGCGCGCATAGTCGTTACCCACTTCCACCCGGACCATATCGGGGCCGCCCGCTGGCTCCAAGAGCGCACCGGCGCGCCGGTGTACATGCTCGAAGAGGAAATTCCGAACGCCCGGCAGGTGTGGGAGTCCGAGAGGAGCGCGGACCTCTTTACCGGCGACATGATCCGTCACGGCATGCCCCCGGAGATGGCCGAGAAAGCCGCCTCGGGAAACCGCTCCGGGCTGCGGCTGCCGGATGACATGAGGCCGCTGTCCGCGGGGGGAAAGCTGGATCTCGGCGGTAGTGCGGCGCGGGTGATCCACGCCCCGGGACACGCCGAGTACCAGCTAATGCTGCACGACGAGAGACGCGGAATCCTCTACGCCGCCGACCATCTCCTGCTCAGGATCACGCCAAACGTCGGCCTGTGGCCCGAGTCCCGGCCGCTCCCGCTCGCCCGCTACCTCGACTCCATCACCGGCCTGCGGGGCCTGGACGCCGCGCTGATCCTGCCGGGCCACGGCCCGGTGTTCCACGACCTTACGGGCAGGATAGACGAGCTCTTGGCGCACCACGACGAGCGCCTCGACGCTATGCTCGCCACCCTCACCGAGGGCCCGCGCACGCCGTACGAGGTCTCCCGCGTCGTGTTCCGGGGCGGCCTCAGCGGCTACCAGAAGGTCTTCGCCCTGGCGGAGACCCTCGCGCACCTCGAGCACCTCGAATACCAGGGCCGGGCCCGGCGCTCGGAGGATGGCGTGGTGCGCTACGAGGCCACCGGATAACCGGAGATCAGGGACGGCTGGCGGCGACGTGTACCCTGGGGCCGTGCCGGTTGTCCGGGAGGAAGTCCAGGGTCTCCACTCGCCCGTAGCCGCTCTCGTACAGGAGCCTGTAAAGCTCCTCCAGGGTGGGCCAGAAAGCGGTCTCGGAGAGGCCGCTCTGGGGGTTATCCGGGTCTTCGTGGCGCACCCAGCCCCACAGACCTTCCCGCTGCGTGAGCTCCCACTCCGGGCGGGCGTACTGGGTGTCGAGGTAGAGGTTCGGGGAGGTGGCGGCCATGCTCTCCACGAAGAGGCGGGGGCGGGCCAGATGGTAGAGCACTCCGCAGCAGAACACGGCGTCGAACTCGCCGTAGTCGGACAGCCGGGTCTCTTCGAGATCCTCCACGTGGAAGGTCGCGTTCTCCGTCCCGAACAGACCCTTGAGAAACTCCGCCCGCTCCACGCTCCGGGGCCTTCCTTCCAGCCCGACCACCGCTTCTGCTCGCTTTGCGAGCTCGACTGTCATCGCACCCTCCAGAGAGCCCGGTTCCAGAATCCTACCCCCGGAAGCCTCGGGGAAGGTCCGGAAGAACTCCTCTAGGCGCGGGCTCTTGTGGCGCGCCGTCCGGCCGTAGATCCTGCCGTCTACCTCGATGCCGGTTACCCAGGGGCCGCGCCGTTCGAAGGCGTCCGAGAGCAGGTAGTGGAGCCACCGCCGGTCTTCGGCGCGGGCCGTCCGCAGCCCGTCCAGCTCCGCCTGTAGCGTGGAGATCCTCTCCTTCCGCTTCTGGGAGGTGCGGCGGGCGTCGTGCAGGCCCCGGGCGAGCCTCTCCGCCTCCCGCGCGGGGTCCGCCGACGGCTCCTCGCCGGTCCCGGCCTCCGGCCGGAGAACGGCCCTGAGCCTGTCCAGCGGCAGGACCCAGTGTATCTCAAAGCGCGGCAAATATCCTCCAAAAATCTCCAGATGCTCCGTTGAGGCTATCGTAGCAGGGCCGGCCGGTATGAGGCCGCAGCGCCTAGAGTAGCAGCGTCGAGAGCAGGCCCAGATAGACCAGGCCGCAGACGGCGGAGACGAGCGAGAACTTCCAGTTGCGACCCGGCCCGATCTCGAACGGGTGCCGGCCGGTCAGGCGGGAGAGCATGGTGACGCTGCTGGAGAAAGGCGTCGTCATGATGGCGCACTGCACGCCGAGCAGCACCGCCAGGGCCCACAGCGCCGGGGAAGGCCCCGCATCCAGCGGGAAGGCCGCGTCTATGAGCAGCACCATCGGGATCGCGTGTATCCCGACTATGAAGCCGAGGGCTATCGCAACGGCGAGCGCCGGGGCGACGAGCGGCACGGGGAGGTTCGAAAAGAGCGTACCCAGGGGTGCGAGCGCCCCGAGCTGGGTCAGGGAGAGGACCAGTATCCCGGCGGAGCCGAAGAGCGCGAACTCGTTGTGCGAGGCCGAGAGCGAGCCGCGGGTCTCCCGCGCCAGTCTCGTGGCCGGTGAGGATCTTTGCGTGATCAGGGCGGCGCACACCGCGATGGCGACCACCACAGCGGCCACCGTGAGCGCGATAATCGTCGTTAGCGGCACCCCAGGAAACAGGTGCCCGGTCACGGCGACCGCCGCCACCAGCAGCAGGGGATACAGTGGTACCAGCATCGCTTCAGCGGAGGGCCTGACCGCCGATGTATCCGGGGCCCCGGGGCTTTCGCGCTGCGCCAGCAGGAGGGTTATAGCCATACCCGGTACGACGAACGGGAGGGCGACGACGAGCAGTGCCGGGTACGTCACGCCGGTCAGCGTGATCGTGGTCGCGGTCATTATGTTCAGGTTGGCCCAGACCGGGATAAACGAGAACCCGCGCCCGGCGGTGACGAGCGCGCCCAGCCGCTCCTCTCTCGGGGCCCCGCTGGAGAAGGCATCCACCAGCACGAAGGAGCCTACGTCCAGAGCGACCCCGAGTATGTGACCGAGGCCTCCCCCGGCCGACCTGAGCCCCACGCCCTTGCTCGACATGGCGGCGAGCAGGTCCCCGACGTGCCGCTCGAAACGCGCGGCCCGGATCGGGTACCCCGCCACCGTAAGCACCAGGAGCACCGCGACGATACCGTAGTAGGTCGGCAGACCCTCTACAAACCCCCCGGGCTCCAGGCTCCCCGAGACCAGCACCGCCGTGAACGCCAGGACGGCTACCACCGCAAGCCCCCGGTGGAAAGGATTCGCCCAGGGCACCGAGAAGACCCAGAGCAGCACGCCGGAGCCTACGAAGACCCAGGTGGCGGTGGCGACCGGAGACAGCGCGGATACGGCGTAAGCGATTAGAAACACCGCGCCAAGCGGAGGGCGCAGCGAATCCAGGGTACGCCTGGACCCCTTATACAATTTTGCCGCTCCGACGCCGCTACCCTTCAATCCTCGTCTCTCTGTTAGCTCTCCGGTGGCCGGCCCATGGATCGCGTAGATTCTAGGGTAACGCCGGTCACGCTTCCGCGAGGTGCTCACTGCGGGCCTGGGGCGCGCCTCTTACCGGACGCTCTGGATGACTTCGAGGAGCGCTTGGTTGTTAGGACGACCGGGTAGGTTCGGGCCGTGCAGCGAGAATCGGGGTGTCGAGTAGATATTCCGCGGGCCCTGCTCCTCTGGCCCCGGCAGAAGCTCTACCCGTTTATCCCGAACTCATCTTGAGCTTATCTCGAAGTCCCGTTCTTCCACGGCCCGCACCCGGCCCCCTATCTCTACAGAGCCGTCGGGCAGGGGCCTGGCCTGTATCCGTGAGCCCACGCCCTGCCGGATCGAGATCTCCCGCCCGAGCCGCGCGCAGAGCCTTACGGCGTACGCCCCGGTGGCCTCGTCTTCGGATATGCCGAGCTCCGGCACGAAGACGCGCGCCCGGACCAGACCTTCCGCCTCGTCTTCCCAGGCCCAGACTCCTGCCTGATCCAGCCCGGGCGGCGGCCCTTCGAGGCTGTCTATCTCTCCGGGAGAACCGTACTCGACGTGCTCGAACGGCGGGGCCCACTCCGGCCTGCCGATGATGTAGGTCATATCGTCCGCGCCGCGTACCGGCACCCCACCGGCGGGCGGGCGTAGCGCGCTTACCTCATTCCCCTCCTGCGCCAGTAGCCAGGCGGTCCCGACCAGCGGGTGTCCGGCGAACGGTAGCTCGGTCGTCGGGGTGAAGATGCGCAGGGCGCCGGAGGGCCGGTCTTCCACGAAGACCGTCTCCGAGAAGCCCAGCTCTCTGGCTACGGGCTGGCGCTCCTCCTCCGGGATATCCCCGCCATCGAGGAACACCCCGAGCGGGTTGCCGCCGACCGGGCCACCGCCGCTGTCCTCTCCCACGAAGACCTTGAGCACGTGCAGTGTGGGCATAACCCTGCTCCCGGTAGGCTGGTTGGCCTCTAGCTGGACCTAGTTGATCTTGCGGTCTCTGCCGGACCACTCGGCGTCGCGGAGGACGAACTTCTGGACCTTGCCGGTAGAGGTCTTCGGGAGGTCTCCGAACTCTACGGCGGCCGGGGCCTTGAAGCGGGCTATGCGCTCCTTGCAGAAATCTATTAGCTCATCCTCTGTCACGCTCTCGCCGTCTTTGAGGCTAACGAAGGCCTTCGGGCGCTCGCCCCACTTCTCATCCGGGATGGCGACGATCGCGGCCTCCAGCACCGCCGGGTGCATGTCCAGGGTCTGCTCGATCTCTATGGTGGAGATATTTTCGCCGCCCGAGATGATCACGTCCTTGGAGCGGTCCTTGATCTCCACGTAGCCGTCGGGGTGCCACACGGCCACGTCACCGGAGTGATACCAGCCGCCTTTGAAAGCCTCCTCGGTCTCCTCTTCGTCGTCGAGGTAGCCTTTCATCACCATGTTGCCGTGCATCACGATCTCGCCCATCGTCTCGCCGTCGCGCGGGATGTCGTTCATCTCCTCGTCCACGACCCGCACGAGGTCGGCTGTAACGTAGCCCTGTCCCTGACGGGCCATCACCCGCGCGTGCTCCTCGTCGTCGAGATCCTCCCACTCCGGGTGGGCCCCGCTCGTGGTTATGGGTCCGTAGGTCTCGGTGAGGCCGTAGATGTGTAGCGGCTGGATGTTCAGCTCCCGCAGCTGACCGAGCAGCGTGGGGGAGGGGGGAGCTCCGGCGATGGGGGCGGTGACCGGCGTATCGAGAGCCCGGCGGGTCTCGTCGTTGACGAGCCCGATCTGGACCGTCGGGGCGGCGCAGTAGTGGGTTACACCCTCGTTTACCAGCATATCCCAGACGTTCGCGGGGTCCACGCGCCGCAGGCAGACGTGGGTGCCGGCGACCGAGGTGACCGCCCACGGGAAGGTCCAGCCGTTGCAGTGGAACATCGGCAGCGTCCACAGGTAGCGGGAGTCGTAGCCCAGGCCGGTCTCGATCACGTTCCCGAGCCCGCACAGGTAGGCTCCCCGGTGGGTGTACATAACGCCCTTAGGTCGTCCGGTGGTGCCCGAAGTGTAGTTCACAGAGATGGTCTCTTCCTCGTCTTCGAGCGGCATCTGCCGCGGCTCGGGGGAGCCCGCCGCCAGGTAATCCTCGTAGGGGTCGCCCTCTTTGGCGGTGTCGTCTATGCGTACGCGCTCTACGGGCTCGTCGGCGACGAGGTGCTCCAGCTCGTGATCCACGAAGAGCAGCTTCGCGCCGGAGTGATCTAGGATGTAAGAGATCTCCTCCGCCGAGAGCCGGGTGTTTATCGCCACGAGCACGAGCCCAGCGGCGGGCACGGCGAAGTGGGCCTCCAGAAGCGGCGGGGTGTTCGGGCACAGAAAGGCTACCCGGTCGCCCTTGCTGAGCCCGGCGGCTCCTAGCCCGGAGGCCAGCCGGTTCACGCGCTCCTCGAACTCCCGGTAGGACCGACGCAGGCCACCGTAGATCACGGCCTCCTTGTCGGGAAACATGTACGCGCTGCGCCTCAGAAAGCTCACCGGCGTCAGCTCGCTACGGTACACCTTGTCTGTCATACCCTCACCTCTAATCTCTAGCTTCACCCCCTGACCCGGAAAGTATATATGAGTCGTTAAGCCTCAGGCGTCAAAGCCGCCCGGCACGTCCGATCTGACGCTGGACGACTCCGAGATACAGCACATAGAGAGCCTGCAGCCGAGCTCCTAGCGCAGGCCGTAAAGCCCGACCGAGGCGTGGAATGCGTCTCATGTCTAACGGACGTAGCCGCGTATAATCCGCGCCAGCGTGTACCGGTGAGGGGCTGAGGGCTGGAGAGGAGGAGTATGGCTTTCCCGGAGGGCTTTCTGTGGGGCGCGGCGACCGCGGCGTACCAGATCGAGGGCGCGGCGCATGAGGACGGCCGCGGGCGCTCAATCTGGGATACCTTCTCCTATAAGCCGGGCAACGTCTTGCACGGCGACACCGGAGACGTCGCCTGCGACCACTACCACCGCCTCGAAGAGGACCTGGACCTGATGGGGGAGCTCGGCTTGCAAGCCTACCGCTTCTCCGTCTCCTGGCCCCGGATCCAGCCGGAAGGCTCGGGACCGGTAAACGGGCCCGGCCTCGACTTCTACCGCCGTCTCGTGGCCGGGCTGCGGGACCGGAGCATCACGCCCGCGCTAACCTTGTACCACTGGGATCTTCCGCAGAGGCTAGAAGACGGCGGCGGCTGGACGAGTCGCGACACCGCGGACCGTTTCGCCGAGTACGCCGCGATAGTCTACGAGGCACTCGCCGACGAGGTGCCAGTGTGGATCACGCTGAACGAGCCCTGGGTCTCCGCCTGGCTCGGGTACGGACTCGGCGTACACGCCCCCGGGCGCCACGGCACCGGCGAGGCCCTCTCCGCGACCCACCACCTCCTGCTCGGCCACGGTCTGGCCACCGCCGCGATGCGCGAGATGGGCGGCGATAACCAGCTCGGCATCACGCTCAACCTGTCTCCGGCGCACGTCGGAAAGGATACCGCCGCCGACCGCGAGGCCGCCCGCAAGGTGGACGGCAACGCCAACCGCCTCTACCTGGACCCGCTCTTCAACGGCTCCTACCCGGAGGATATGCTGGATCTCTACCCGCGTCTTGCGGACCCCGGACTGGTGCGCGACGGCGACCTCGAGACCATCTCCCGGCCCGTGGACTTTCTCGGCGTCAACTACTACAGGCGTCACACGGTACGTGAGGACCGGGGCACGGGACGGGCGTCCGGCATGAGCTTCCCCGGCCTCGGGGCCAAGACCGTCCAGCCCCACGGAGCCGAGACCACCGCCATGGGCTGGCCGATTGAGCCCGGAGGCCTAACAGAGATTCTGGTGCGGATAAACGAGGAGTACACGCGGAAGCCGATCTACATAACAGAGAGCGGAGCCGCCTTCCACGACTACGCCGACCCTGCCGGAGAGATCAGAGACGAGGAACGCGTCGCCTACCTCGACGCCCACTTCCGCGCCGCCGAGGCCGCGATACGGCGTGGCGTGGACCTGCGCGGCTACTTCGTGTGGTCTCTGATGGACAACTTCGAGTGGGCCGAGGGGTTCTCCAAGCGCTTCGGGCTGGTGTACGTCGAGTACGCCTCCAAAAAGCGCATCCCGAAGCACAGCGCCCACTGGTACCGTAAAGTTATCTGGGCCAATGATCTGCCAGAGAGCTAGCCGCCGGAGAAGTTTGCAACGGGATTCCCGCCAGGCCGTTGACGGGGCCAGAGAGGCCGCGGTTAGAGGGAAGCGAGTGAGCCTGGGACCGCTAGGAATATCGGTAGATAGCGCGGCAAGATGCCGTGAGGAAGATTCCTCGAGAGCCCGGAGCCGCCGTCGGAGCGGCCTTACCGGCCGCGCTTCGCGGGAGACGGCCGTGACGCCGCGCGTGGGACCGACGATACAGGAGGGCGTGGCTTTTGCCTTCAATCCTCCGCCCATGGAGCCGGAGGCCGGGACGTGAGGCTGCTGGTGACGGGCGGCGCGGGGTACGTAGGCAGCATCGTGGCCGCCCGGCTCCTCGACGCGGGGCACGAGGTAACGGTGCTCGACGACCTCTCCAAGGGCCACGAGGAGGCGTTGCCCGAGGGGGCGCGGCTCGTCCAGTGCGACCTCCTAGAGCGCGGACGGCTGGAGCGGGTGGTGTCGGACGGTGGCTTCGACGGCGTCTTGCACTTCGCCGCCCGTTCGCTGGTGGGCGAGTCCGTGGAACGGCCCGAGGCGTACTATCGCACGAACGTCACCGGCTCGCTTAATTTGCTGGAGGCCATGATCCTGGCTGGCGTGCGGAGGCTCGTGTTCTCCTCGACGGCGGCCGTCTACGGCGAGCCGGCGCCGGAGCTGGTGCCGATCCACGAGGACTGCCCGGAGATCCCGACGAACCCCTACGGCGCGACCAAGCTGGCGGTGGACCGCATGATCTACGACCTCTCCGCCGCCCACGGGATGGCTTCCACCTCCCTGCGCTACTTCAACGTGGCCGGGGCCTCTTCCGACGGCGTGTTCGGGGAGGATCACGAGCCGGAGACTCATCTGATACCGCTCGTGCTGCAGACCGCCCTCGGGCGCAGGGAGCGCGTCGAGATCTACGGCACCGACTACCCAACCGACCTCTGTCCCGACGGCACCGCCGTACGCGACTACATCCACGTCGAGGACCTCGCCCGGGCCCACGTGCTCGCGCTGGAGTCACCCGGAGGCGCGGAGTCTGGCGAGCACAGGGTCTACAATCTCGGCAACGGATCGGGCTTCTCCGTGCGGCAGGTCATAGAGGAGGCCCGCAGGGTCACCGGAGAGGAGATACCCGCCGCCGAATCCCCCCGCAGAGCCGGGGACCCGCCGGTACTGGTGGCCTCCAGCGAAAGGATACACGCCGAGCTCGGATGGAGGCCCGAAAAGCCCCGGCTTCAGGATATGATCTCGGACGCCTGGAGCTGGTTCCGGCTACATCCCGGCGGTTACCCAGACAGGGGAGGCGGAGAATCTTGAGCCCGTTCAGGGAGACGGGGAGCCCGGCTAGTGGCGGGCGTTCCGGATAGTGTTAGCCTGATCGGGGCTTCCCGACCGCGACGGAGAAGTACAACGGAGACTCTGTTGGCCGTGCCGGAACGTGACCGCAGGAGCCGCGGTCACGCTTTCATCGGGCCGGAGTCCTAGCTTCCGGCCCGCGTCCGATACCGGGTGGCCGGATAATCAGGCTATACTGAGGTTTGCTGTATCTCCCTACGACCGGGCCGGGAGGCGGCTTTCACGGACCTCTACCGGGAGGCCGCGTTTGATCTTGTCGAAGTCCCGCTTCTCGTCGTTGGCGACGATCGTGGCCGCGACGCCTTCCTTACCGGCGCGGGCGGTGCGGCCTATGCGATGCACGTAGGTGTCCACGTCCTCCGGCAGGTCGTAGTTGATAACGTGCGAGACGTCCGGGATGTCCAGGCCGCGCGCGGCGACGTTGGTGGCGACGAGTACCCGCGTCCTGCCCTTCGCGAACGCGGCTATCGCCTTGTCACGCTGGGACTGGGTCTTGCCGCCGTGCAGGAGACCGGAGCTGTAGCCGTCCTTCTCTAGCTGGCGATGCAGCTTGGTGGCGCCGTGTTTGGTGCGGCGGAACACTATCGCCAGCGGCTCCTCCTCCGCGTCGAGCATGGCGCGCAGGGCGCGGGTCTTCTCCTTGCCGTCGACCTTGTAGTAGACCTGTTCCACGCCCTCGACCGTCGTGGTCTCCGCCTCGACCCGCAGCCACTTCGGCGAGCGCATGTGGCGGTCCACTACCTTGCGGATCTCGTTCGGCATCGTCGCCGAGAAGAGAGCGGTCTGACGCTCTGCCGAGGTATAGGACAGGATGCGGCCAACGTCCGGGGCGAAGCCCATGTCGAGCATCCGGTCGGCCTCGTCGAGCACGAGGTAGCCCACACTGTCCAGCTTCAGGGTGCCCCGGTTCAGGTGGTCCAGTGTACGGCCCGGCGTCCCGACGACCACGCTGGTGGTCTTCCTGCGCAGGGCCTTTATCTGGGGGTTTATCGGCATGCCACCGCAGAGCACCACGGGCTTCTGGGTCCCCTCTGGGGAGAGCTTTTGCAGCTCTGCGGCGGTCTGGTTGGCCAGCTCGCGGGTAGGGGCGAGGACGAGCGCCTGCACGCCCCTTGCCCGGCCGTCGAGCCTCTCCAGCAACGGTATGCAGAAGGCCGCCGTTTTGCCGCTGCCGGTCTGCGCGAGCCCTACGACGTCCTCGCCGCCAAGCAATACCGGCAGGGCGAGCGACTGGATCGGGGTCGGCGTCTCCCAGCCCTGGGCCGCTACGGCTTTCTTTATCTCCGCCGAGAAGTGCAGGTCGGCGAACGTGACGTTCTGGGTCTCTCGTGTTTCTTGCGTCTCTTGCGTTTCCTGTGTCTCTTGTGGTGCCAAAGCGTGTTTCCTCTCTAATGGTTTTTCGTGGACGCCACCGCACGGAGCTACGTCTTGGCGACCACCCGCCGCGCTCGACGCACGAGGACGGGAGAGGCTGGCTCTGGGCACAAAAAAGGAGATGCTCTGGCGTGGCTTCCATGCCACCTGACATCTCGAAGGCTGTGGACGTATATCTCGATAAAGTAGCCTACAGACTATATCGCACTCCGGGCTACAGTGTCGGGTAGAGGCCGTTACGCGCCGTGCGGTGGGTGTCTGGTGATCTGTTTATCGTCCGGGGAGGCCGGGTAGTGCTATCAACGAGAGGGTAAGCAGATAGCTTAGAGAAGAGCTTAGAGAAGGAGTAGATCATGGCCAACGAACTCCAGGGCCGTAAGGTAGCCTTTCTCGTCGCGCACGAGGGCGTGGAGCAGGTCGAGCTGACCGAGCCGTGGAAGGCCGTCAAGGACGCCGGCGCGGAGGTCGAGCTGGTCTCGAATCGCTCGGGTGAGATCCAGGGCTTCAACCACCTGGACAAGGCCGACACCTTCCAGGTGGACCGTGAGGTATCCGGCGTGAGCTCCGACGATTACGATGCGCTCGTGCTCCCCGGCGGCGTTGCGAACCCAGACATTCTCAGGGGCACGCCGGAGGCGGTGAGCTTCGTGAAGGGCTTCTTCGAGCAGGAGAAGCCGGTAGGGGCCATCTGTCACGCGCCGTGGACCCTCATCGAGGCCGACGTGCTGCGGGGCCGGACCCTGACCTCGTTCCCGAGCCTCCAGACCGACATCCGAAACGCCGGGGCGACCTGGGTGGACGAGGAGGTCCACACTGACAAGGGACTCGTCACCAGCCGCAACCCGGACGACCTCCCGGCCTTCTGCGACAAGATCGTGGAGGAGTTCGAGGAGGGCAAGCACCCGGAGCAGGCCCGCAGCGCCTAGCCCGCCCTAACACTCCCGAGCCGTCACACCGCCCACGGAGGCTCCGTCCCGGACGGGGTCTCCGTTTGTGTTTGTGTTGTGCTCGCGGCCGCTGTCCGGGCCGAGGTGATCGGCTATTATCGGGCGGGAGTCGAGGGATAGGGGTGATTTGCGGGCCGGAGATCGAGCAAAAGACGTGGCAGTCCCGGAAGAGTCGGGGCCCCACCGGATGGAGATGCCTGACCCGCCGGATCCCGACGGCTCAAACTACGATTACATAATCCTCGGCGCGGGCTGCGCCGGGCTTACCCTCTGCTACCAGCTCCTGCGGCACGGCGTGACCGGCAGCATCCTCATCCTGGACCGCAAGACCGGGTTCCCCGACGACCGCACCTGGTGTTTCTGGGACGTGGAGCCGACCCCCTTCTCGCATCTCGCCGATAAGCGCTGGCACTCCTGGGAGGTGCGGGCCGAAGGGCGCAGGGCGGTGACCGGCTCCGGGGACCATCCATATCTCTGCCTCTCGGGGGCGGACTTCTACGACGCCGCCGTCGCGTACATCTCGCGCCATCCCAACGTCCGGCTCGGGCTCGGAAAGGAGGCGGAGGTGGCCGCGGATGCGGATGGGCTCCGCTCGCCGAGGGTGCGCACGGCGGGCGGCGGCTACGAGGCGGGGGTGGTGCTGGACTGCCGCAGCCTTTCGCCCGGCTCTCCGGTCTTCGAGAAGGCCCACAAGGAGTCCCACTGGGTGCCGCAGAGGTTCGTCGGGCTGCGGGTCCGGACGGACCGTCCCGTCTTCGACGCCTCGCGCTGCACGCTCATGGACTTCTGCGTGAGTCAGGAGAGGGGGCTGAGGTTCGCCTACGTGCTGCCGTTCTCCGAGGAGGAGGCGCTGGTGGAGAACGTATACCTCTCCTCGGCGGAGGTGTCTCAGGACGAGATGCGGTCCGAAGCCCTGGAGTATCTCGCCGAGGAGTACGGCGTCGGCGCGGGAGAGTACCAGACGCTCAAGGAGGAGAGCGGCTACATCCCGATGACCGACTACCGGTTCCCGCGCCGCGGGGAGCCGGGGGTATACAACGTCGGCATGGCCGGGGGCGAGACCCGGCCCTCGACGGGCTATACGTTCCTGCGCATCCAGCGTTACTGCGAGCGTCTGGCCCGGAGCCTGGCCCGGGGGGGAGGACCGCCGGAGCGGGGCGGACCCCGGCGCCACGAGGTGCTCGACGGGCTGTTCCTGAAGCTGATGCGGGAGCGCCCGGAGCTATGCCCGGAGCTGTACCTGCGGATGTTCGAGGGGGTGCCACCGGAGGCGATGGTGCGGTTTCTGACGGAGCGCAGCTCGCCGCTCGACGAGGCGCGCCTGATCCGGGCCCTCCCGAAGAGGCCTTTCGTGGGGCTGGCCGGACGCGCCTCCTTGGAGGGCCTCTCCCGCAGGCTCCGGGGCTAGCACGCACGCTTGGGGCCTGCCGACTCGGGCACCCCCGCCGCGCGCCGCACCCTGCTACGCGGCATCGTCGTCCCCTCGTGGGTCGCACTCCTCGGGGTCACGCTGCCTTTCGCGCTGGGGTTCGAGATCCCGGACGGGCTCGGCTGGGTGCAGTACGTCCCGTTCGCGGCCAGCCTCGTCCTGTTCGGGCTGCCCCACGGCGCCGCCGACCACCTGGTTCCCGGCCGCCTGAGCGGCAGGGGAGTCGGAGCGCGCTCGGTCGCCGGGGTGGTTGCGTTGTACCTCCTGCTCGGCGGGGCGTATCTCGCCCTGTGGACGGTATCCCCGCTCCTATCTTTTACGCTTTTCATACTCTTTACCCTGTTCCACTGGGGGCAGGGTGACCTCTACTCTTCGAAGGCCCTGATCGGGGTCGGCGGCCCGCCGGTGGCGGCCGGGATACTGGTGCGGGGCGGGCTGCCGATGCTCGTGCCGCTGCTCGCGTTCCCGGCGGTGTACGCCGGGGTGGGAGAGAGCCTGGTCGGCCTCTTCGGCGGGTCCTACCCGGACCCGCTACCCGGCGGAGTCTCGCTGGCGCTACGGCTCTGCGGCGGGCTTGCGATGCTCGCCCTGGCTTTGCTGTATCTCCGGGGCGTGTACCGGCGTACCTCCAGCCTGCCCAGGCTCGCCGCCGAGGCGGGGGAGATCTCGCTGCTCGCGGCGTACTTCTCGGTGGTCCCCCCGATACTGGCGGTCGGGATCTACTTCTGCCTCTGGCACTCGCCCCGGCACATCGCGCGGCTGATGCTGCTGGACCCGGCCTCCGTGCGTTCGCTGGAGAACGGCGGCTTGGCGCCGGCCCTGCGGCGTTTCGCCCGGGACGCCGCGCCGCTTACGCTCGCTGCCCTGGTCTTGCTGGCCGTGCTGTACCTGTACGTCCCGTCCGGTCCCGGAGGCGCGTCCGGGCTTCTCGCAGGCTACCTGGTGCTCATCTCCACGCTTACGCTGCCGCACGTGGTGTTGGTTACCTGGATGGATCTCCGGCAGGGAGTCTGGGGGGCAAAAGACGCGTGACGCGCTCGAGACGCCATCTGGGTTAGACTCCGCGCGTGGAGACATACGCCCACGCGTTCTTTACCTGGGCCCTGGCCAAGCACGGACTCGGGGCTGGCAGGCCGGCGGCTATCTCCGGCGCGGTCGGGAGCGTGATCCCGGACCTGCCCTCGTTCGCCGGCGCGGCGTACTTTACCGGTGCGGGTTACTTCCGCGAGGGCTGGTCCGCTATGGGCTCCGAGGAGATGCTGGACGCCATCTACTTTACCGGCCCGTTCGGCGGGACCGGGTCCGCGCTCCACTCGCTCGTCCTGCCGGCGGCGCTACTCGCGCTCTACGCGCTGCTCCGACTCGTCACGTCCGACACGGTGGACGCACGTCACGTCCTGCTGTGGTTCCTGGTCGGCTGGGCCGGACACACGGTCGCGGATTTTCTGACCCACGTAAACGATACCCGGCCGCTTTTCTGGCCGATCTCGGGCTGGGAGTGGTCCAGCCCGGTCTCCTACTACGACGACGACTACTACGGTCGGCAGTTCTTCGCCATCGAGCACGGGGCAATAATCGTCACGATGGTCCTGCTCCTGTTCAAGAGGCTCAGACGCCGGAAGGGCGGCGTCGAGCCCGACGGCTAGGGTGCGTTAGATGCGGTCCACCTTCGCGGCGAAGACGAAGTCGCTCTGGGTCAGGCCGTCTATCTTGTGGGTCCAGACCTCTAGCTCGACGTGGCCCCAGCCGAAATGTATCTCCGGGTGGTGGCCCTGCTCCTCGGCAAGCTCGCCGACGCCGTTCACGAAGTCCAGCGCCTCGCGGAAATTCCTGAAACCGAAGCCGCGCCGCAGGTGGTGATCCTCCACGACCTCCCAGTCCGGTAGCTGCGGCGAGAGCTGTGCTATCTCCCCGGACTGCATCGGCGGGGTGTCCGACCTGCACGCCTCGCAGGTCCTGCTCGCCAGCTCCGAGCCCTGTTCGGACATTCCGTGCCTCCTCTGATCGTCTCTGAGACGAGTCTAGCAGACCACCTCGCCTCTCTCGTATGGTCTACAAGCGGCCCGCTAACCGCCTGAGCCCGGCTTGTTTCTTTAGCTCGTTCCTTTAGCCTCCTCAGCCGTCTCCGGAACGCCGGAGGTGGTAGAGAGGTTGCGGATCTCCCTTAAAGCCACCGATAGTGTGGACAGGTCGAAGACGCCGCCGTTTCGGATGTCCGAGAGCATCCCGATCGCCCGGGCCGCCGGCGCGCTGCGGGCCTCGATCCAGGCCTCCACCGCGTCTGCGGCGCTCTCGTCCTCCTCGCCGCTCGTAGAGCGCAGCACCTCGGCGGTTAGTGAGATCTGCTGACTGTACAGGTCGTCGCGCAGGGCGGCGCGGGCCAGGGTCTGCCAGCGGTCCTGGCGGGGCAGGGCGTCTATGCGCTCCCTCAGCCAGTGCAGCCACAGGCGATCTCCAGCGGTGAAGTACACCGCCGCCACCTCCGAGACGGCTCGGCCGGTGGACGTCGCCACGTCCACGATGTCCAGGGCCGAGAACAGGGAGTTCAGCGAGACGATCCGGCGCGCGAGCTCCTCGGGCACGCCGTCGCCGGTCAGCGCCTCAACGGAGCGTTCCAGCGCCTCGCGGTCGGCCTCCAGCAGCAGCTTCGGCAGCTCTTCCGTAAGCTCCTGCGCCCCGGGCGCGAAGTGCTCGACCGTCTCCGCTATATCCATCGGGGGACGCCGGTTGCGGAGCAGCCACCGGGTAGCCCGCTCCAGGAGCCGCCTCACGTCCAGGAGCATCCTGGTCTGGGTCTCCGCCGGGACCCGCGCGTCGAGCTCCTCTATATCCGCCCATATCCGCCGCATCCCGAATACCTCGCGGGCCACGGTGTATGAGCGGGCGATCTCCGGCGCTGAGGCCCCGTTCTCCTCGGATAACCGGAACGCGAACGTGCTGCCGGCCCGGTTCACCAGGCTGTTTACGACCTGCGTGGCGACCAGCTCGCGCGACAGCCGGTGCTCCCGCATCTCCTCCTCGTAACGGTCCTCCAGCGGTGAGGGGAAATAACGCTCGAGCTCCCGTGATAGGTACGGGTCCTCCGGGAGATCGGAGTCCAGCAACTCCTCGTACAGCGTTATCTTGGAATACGACAATAATATGGCCAGCTCGGGGGCCGTAAGCCCGGTGCCGTCCGACTTGCGCTCGCCGAACTCCTCGTCGCCGGGGAGGTTTTCGAGGCTGCGGTCGAGGCGACCCTGGCTCTCCAGCTCGCGGATGTAGCGGGCGTGTACGCCGGCCATCGAGGCCGACTGGGCAAGAGAGTTGCTTATGGCGCGGGTCTGGAGATAGTTGTCGCGGAGGACCAGCTCGGCGACCTCCTCGGTCATCTCGGAGAGCAGGCGGTCGCGTTGCTTGACGGTCATCTCGCCGGCGGCGACGACCTGGCCGAGCAGTATCTTTATGTTTACCTCGTGGTCCGAGCAGTCCACGCCGGCGGAGTTGTCTATGGCGTCGGTGTAGATCCTGCCGCCCGAGAGCGCGAACTGTATCCGGCCCTGCTGGGTGAAGCCGAGGTTGCCGCCCTCGCCGACCACCCGGCAGCGCAGGTCCCGGCCGTCCACGCGCACGGCGTCGTTGCCCTTGTCGCCGACCTCGGCGTGGGTCTCCGCGGAGGACTTCACGTAGGTGCCGATGCCGCCGTTCCAGAACAGGTCGGAGGGGGCCGAGATCAGGGCCCGGATCACCTCGTTCGGTGCCAGGCTGTCCGCCTCTACGTCCAGGAGCTCCTTTATCTGCCGTGAGAGCTGGACGGACTTGGCGTCGCGGGAGAACACGCCGCCGCCCTCGGAGATGAGCGACTCGTCGTAGTCGCCCCACGACGAGCGGGGGAGATTGAAGAGCCTCTCGCGCTCGGCGTAGCTCTGCTCCGGATCGGGGTCCGGGTCGAGGAAGATGTGGCGGTGGTTGAACGCGCCGACGAGCTTTATGTGGCGCGAGAGCAGCATGCCGTTGCCGAACACGTCTCCGGCCATGTCGCCGACGCCGACGACGGTAAAGTCCTCGTTCTGTACGTCGGTGCCGAGCTCGCGGAAGTGGCGTTTTACGGACTCCCACGCGCCACGAGCCGTGATGCCCATGGACTTGTGGTCGTAGCCCGATGAGCCGCCCGAGGCGAACGCGTCGCCGAGCCAGAAGCCGCGCTCCACGGAGATCTCGTTCGCTATATCCGAGAAGGTGGCGGTGCCCTTGTCGGCTGCGGCCACGATGTAGGTGTCGTCGGAGTCGTGGCGCACGGCGGCGGGCGGGGGGACCGTCTCGCCGTCTTCGAGATTGTCGGTGAGGTCGAGCATGCCCCGGATCAGGGTCCGGTAGCACTCCACGCCCTCGTTCATCACGGCCTCGCGGTCGGAGGCGGGCGGCGGGTTCTTGACCACGAAGCCGCCCTTCGCTCCGACGGGCACGATCACGGCGTTCTTGACCATCTGGGCCTTCATGAGGTCGAGTATCTCGGTACGGAAATCCTCTCTCCTGTCAGACCAGCGGATGCCGCCGCGGGCGACCCGGCCGCCGCGCAGGTGGACGCCCTCCATGCGCGGGGAGTAGACGAAGATCTCGTACATCGGCCTCGGCTTCGGGAGCTCGGGCAGCTTCTGGGGGTCGAGCTTGAAGGAGAGGTAGCCCTTTGGCTCGCCGTCCTCATTGGTCTGGTAGTAGTTGGTGCGCAGGGTAGCCTGTATGGCGGTCAGCAGGCTGCGCAGGATACGGTCCTCGTCGAGGCTAGTGACATTTTCGAGGGAGGCCTCTATGCCGGACTCCAGACGCTCCGTAACCGCAGGGCCGCCGTTCGAGTTGCGGGCGGGGTCGAAGCGCGCCTGGAAGAGCCGGACGAGGCTGCGGGCTATCTCGGGGTTGTAGGCGAGGGTCTCCTCGACGTAGCTCTGGGAGAAGGCTCCGCCGCCCTGGCGCAGGTAGCGGTGGTAGGCGCGCAGGATGGACGCCTCGCGCCACGTCAGCCGCGCCCCGAGGACGAGGCGGTTGAAGCCGTCGTTCTCGATCTCGCCTTGCCAGGCGCGGGCGAAGGCTTCCTGAAAGATCTCCTGGATCTCTCCCGTCTGGAGCTGCCCCTCGGCCTCGTAGGAGAGTCCGAAGTCGTAGATCCAGACCGGCACCCGGCCCTCGGCCTCGATGCGGTAGGGCCGCTGGTCCACGACCTCCACGCCCATGTCCTCCAGCAGCGGCAAAACCTCCGAGAGCGAGACCTGCTCGCCACGCCGGAAGAGCTTGAAGCGCAGGAAGTCCTCCGGGGCTTCGAGAGGATGGTAGAGGCCCATGCCGAGATCCTCTTCGGAGGCCAGATCCTCGATGCGTCCGATGTCGGTGACGGCGGTGCGGACCAGGAAGTCCTCGCGGTAGCCGGCCGGGAACGCGTCGCGGTACAGCCCGAAGAGCTCCACTCCCTTCTCCTCGCCCCGGCGCTCTATGAGGGCCCGGTGCAGGTTATCCGCCCAGGAGCGCGAGGCCTCGAAGATCCGGCCCTCCAGCTCGCGGGCGTCGTACTCCGGGGGCTCGGAGCCGTCCGGGGAGTCCGTGAGCTCCGTGGGGTCCGTGTGGACCACGAAGTGGAGCCGGGCCAGCACCGACTCCGAGAGGTGGACCGTGGACTCCACGTCCGAGCCGTCGAGGGCGCGGCGCAGGATCTCCTGTATCCGGTGCCGGACGGCGGTGTCGTAGCGGTCGCGGGGGACGTACACCAGGCACGAGAAGAACCTGCCGTACAGGTCGCGCCGCACGAAGAGCCTGACGCGCTGGCGCTCCTGGAGGTGGAGGATGCCGGTCGAGATCTCGTACAGCTCGTCGGCCGGGGTCTGGAAGAGCTCGTCGCGGGGGTAGGACTCGAAGATCTCCACGAGCGCCTTCTCATAGTGGCTGCCCGGCGGCAGGGCGGCGTTTTCGAGCACCCGGTCTATCTTGCGGCGTACCAGCGGGATGTTCCGGGGGTCGGTGCTGTAGGCCGACGAGGTGTACAGCCCCAGAAAACGCCGCTCGCCGGTAACGTTTCCCTCTGCGTCGAAGCGCTTGACGCCCACGTAGTCCAGGTAGGCCGGACGGTGGACCGTGGAGCGGGAGTTGGCCTTGGTGAGGTTCAACAGGTAGGGTTCCCGCGCCAGCCGCCGCACCTCGGGCGGGAGCTGGGCGAAGCTGTTTGAGAAATCCTTGTCCTCGTCCTGGCGCAGTATGCCGAGCCCGGAACCCTCGACCTGACGCAGGGCATCCTCTCCTTCTACCTCTACGAGGTCGTAGTCCCGGTATCCGAGGAAGGTGAAGTGGTCGTTCTCCATCCACTCCAGAAACTCCCGGGACTCCTCTTGCTGGTCGGTGTCCACGGGCAGCGACCCCTCCGGGAGGCCGGAGACGATCTCGCGCACCCGCTCGCGCATCGCGGACCAGTCCTCCACGGCGACCCTTACCTGGCCGAGCACCCGTTCGAGGTTGTCCCGGAGCTCGTCGAGCACCCCGGCCTCGGAGTGCTGATCCACCTCGACGTGCATCACCGACTCCGGTACACCCCGCTCCGACTCGGGCGGCAGCACTTCCTCTAGACGGCCGGACTCGTCGCGCACGACGCGCACTACCGGGTGCATCATGAGGTGTATAGAGTAGCCCAGGCGGTTGAGCTCCATGCCGACCGAGTCCACCAGAAACGGCATGTCGTCCACGACCACCTCTATGACGGTGTGGCTGGATTGCCAGCCGTGCTCCTCGTAGTGCGGGGTGTAGACGCGCACCTTCGTCTGTGCGGGTGCCCGGCAGGAGGCCAGGTTCCAGTGCGACAGTGCGGCTCCGTAGAGGTCCACCGCCGGCCGGCCGGCGAGATCCTCCTCCGAAACCCAGCCATAGTAGAGCTCCGCGAACTCCTCGAACCGCGACGCGTGATCCTCCTCCAGCCGCCGCCGCGCCCGCTCAGTGACACCCTCTATTAGCCCGGCCCTGTCGGTCATCGCCGTCTCCTCTGCTCGTGCCGTCCCTGTAGGACATGGTAGCGCTATTCGAGGCGCATTTTCAGCGTCCCGGCCCCCGGACGAGCTGGCGTCGCGCGGGCCCTGGCTATTAGAATCCTCCACTATACTCCGCTCCGGAGCCGGAACCATGCGAAGTTCATGGGACCGGTGTGAAAGGTAAAAAAGAGTCAAGCAAAAGGCGAACGCGGAGTCTACGGAAATCTACAGGAGGCTGGATTGGGTGTGCTGGGCGTGAGATCCCTCGTGGCCGTTATCTTGGTGGTGATAGCCGGGCTCTTGGCCACGGGTTGCGGGGGAGGAGAGCAGTCGGGCGAGGAGTCCGGCGGCCAGTACGAGGGCTCCGGGGGCTCCGGTAACGCGCAGGTCCCCGGTCCCACGAACGCCGTTACCACGACCGAAACCTTCTCCGAGGAGGAGTGTCTGGCGGAGGCATCGGACAGCGGGGAGCCCGGTGTCGAGGTCTCCGATCCCGGACAAGTCCCCCCCTACGAGGTGGCAGAGGAGGGCGACGCGGAGACCGGCAAGGAGCTGGAGGTGAACACGGAGGCCAAAAGCCGTGAGGAGCTCCAGAAGGTGGCGGAGAAGCTGAGGTACGAGAACCGGGGGACCGACGCCCTCGCCATAGACTTCTACAACGGGTCAGAGGATGACCGCCAGGACGCCGGGCTCGCCCTGGTCTTCAACACCCGCGGGGCCGCCTGCCGCGCCTTCCAGTACACGGTGGAGGACCAGAACGAGCTCGTCTCCGAGAGCAACGGCATCTCCGTGTTGAGCGTGGAGGAGGGCGTGTAGGAGTCCGCCCGGGCTTTCGCGGGCCTCCTGCCGACTACCGCTAGAGAATGCCAGAGAGTCCTAGAAGCCCCCAGAGGGCCCGCGGCGGAAAGCCAACCCCCGCCTCGGCGTCCCGGTGGGCGCCGTGAGGCGGGGTACCCGGTCTCACCCCCCGGCCGACGTCTTGCCGCGGCCCTCCTCGATCTGACGCCTTATGGACTCCAGGGTCCGGCCTACGCCATCCTCGAGGGGGTCCTGATCCCCGTCCGAATCCTGCTGCGCTTCCTCCTGAACCTCCCCCTGGACCGAGCGCGGGCCGAACGAGAGGTGCGCCGTGACCAGGCACTCCTCCGGGCTCCCCGACACCTCCTCCACCGTGAGCCAGCCGGAGTAGTCCCGGGAGAACTCCGCCCCCCATTCGAGCCTGCGGGCTTCTTCGTCGGCGTGGAAGTAGCCCTCTCCTTCGGTATCGTAGCGGCCCGGGATCTCGACCTTCATCTTGATCCTCTCGCCGGGCTTACCGGCTGCGGCCGGGCCCTCGGACCAGGACTCCTTGACGGGCGGCAGGTAGTGGGGGAGGTTCTCCACCTTCGAGAGCCAATCGAAGACCTCGTCCGGGGGGCGGTAGATCGGCTGCCGCTTCTCGTACTCCTGGGTCGTCTCGCTCATCCGGTGCCTCCTGCTCTCCGTAGGCTCGTAGATGGATACTGGAACGTGCCGGCCGCCCGAGCCGCCGGCCACCGAGGTCGTTGATACACTGAGCCCATGAGCTTAACACGCAGAGTTCCGGCAAGAGGACGCCCCGAGCCCGGGCGGGATAGGGACCATTTGGAGGCTCTGGACGTCGTGATCGTGGGCGCCGGGCTGTCCGGCGTCGGCGCGGCTTATCGCCTGCAGACCGAGTGTCCGGACAAGTCATACGCCATCCTGGAGGCGCGCGACGCCATCGGCGGGACGTGGGATCTGTTCCGTTACCCGGGCGTCCGCTCCGACTCGGATATGTTCACGCTGGGCTATCCTTTTCGCCCGTGGTCCGGCCCTGAGTCCATCGCGGACGGCGGCTCCATCCTGGAGTACATCAACGACACGGCCCGGGAGAACGACATCGAGCGCCGAATCCGGTTCGGCACCCGCATAACGGCGGCATCCTGGTCCTCCGAAGAGGCCCGATGGACGCTGGAGACGGAGGTTACCGGAGAAGACGGCGCGGTCACGCAGCGGTCGTTGACGTGCTCTTTTCTGTACATGTGCAGCGGATACTACGACTACGAGCACGGCCACGCGCCCCGGTTCGAGGGGATAGAGGACTTCGAGGGCCGGATGGTGCATCCCCAGTTCTGGCCGGAGGATCTGGAGTACCGCGATAAGCGGGTCGTCGTTATCGGTAGTGGAGCGACGGCCGTTACCCTGGTGCCGGCGATGGCCCGGGACGCGGAGCACGTCACGATGCTCCAGCGGTCCCCAAGCTACATCTCCGTGCTCCCGAGCGTGGACCGGGCCGCGGACTCGCTGAGGCGGCGCCTGCCGGACCGCCTGGCCTACGCGCTGGTGCGCGCCAAGAACGTGGCCTTTACGACCGCCTTCTATCAGTTGTGCCGGCGCAGGCCGGAGCTCGCGAAACGCCTGCTGCGCAAGGGAGTGCTCGGGCGTGTGCAGGACGAGCGTCAGGTGGACGAGCACTTCACCCCCGACTACGACCCCTGGGATCAGAGGCTGTGCATCGTGCCCGAGGGAGATCTCTTCGAGGCCCTAGGCTCCGGGCGGGCTTCCGTAGCGACGGATCACGTCGAGCGGTTCGTGCCGGAGGGGATAAGGCTCCTCTCCGGGAAGGTTCTAGAGGCCGACCTCGTCGTTACGGCTACGGGGCTCTCGATGAAGGCTCTGGGCGGTATTAGCATTACGGTGGACGGCCGCTCCGTGGACCTCGGGGAGACCTGGATTCACCGGGGCGTTATGCTAAGTGGCGTCCCGAACCTCGCGCTGTGCGTCGGCTACACCAACTCCTCGTGGACCCTCAGGGCTGACCTCTCCTCCCGCTACGTGTGTCGCCTGCTCTCGTTCATGGACCGCAAGGGCTATGACTACGGATACCCCCTGCTCACCGGAGACATGGAGCGGCGGCCGCTGCTGGATCTCACCTCCGGCTACGTCCAGCGCGCCATCGGAGACTTCCCGAAGCAGGGCTCCCGCGCGCCCTGGACGATGCGCCAGAACTACGTCCTCGACGCGCTGTCCATGAAAACCGCCAAACTGGACCGGGAGATGGAGTTCGGGCGGGTTTCCCGGTCCACCGGCGGTGCCCGGCACGCGGTACCGGCGGCGAGCCGGTGAGCCTGCAACGCTACCCCTTCGCTGGAGGCACCTGTGTCCTCACCGGCGCGGCGAGTGGTATCGGGGAGGCTATGGCCCACGGGCTGGCGGCCCGGGGCAGCCACCTGGTGCTCATGGACCGGGACGCGGAGCGGCTGGAGACGGTGGCCGGAGAGATCCGGTCCAGTTATCCCGGGCTGGGCGTGGCCACGTACGTCGTGGACCTCGCCGAGGCGGACGCCGCAAAGGCCGCGGCCGGGCGTATTCGCCGGGAGACGCCGCGGATAACGCTCCTGATAAACAACGCCGGGGTCGCCCTGGGCGGCAGGTTCGACCAGGTGACCCCGGAGGAGTTCAACTGGGTGATGAACGTCAACCTCCGGGCTCCGGTACTGCTCACCCACCACCTGCTGCCGGCGTTGAAGGAGAGCCCGGGGAGTCACGTCGTTAACGTTTCGAGCCTGTTCGGGCTCATCGCGCCCGCCGGGCAGTCGGCCTACTCGGCCAGCAAGTTTGCGCTACGAGGGTTTAGCGAGGCCCTGCGGCACGAGCTGGTACCGGACGGTATCGGGGTTACTACGGTGCATCCGGGCGGCGTCCGCACGCGGATAGCGGAGACCGCCCGCTCCGGCAGCGGCGTGTCCACAGAGTCCCGGCTGGCGCAGAAGGAGGAGTTCGACCGGCTGTTGACCTTCCCCGCCGACCGGGCGGCGGAGATCATACTCGACGCCGTCCACCATCGGAAGAGCCGGGTACTGATCGGTGCCAGCGCGGTACTCCCCGACATCGCGGCCCGGCTGTTCCCGGGCTCTTACACCAGGGCCCTGGCCATCCTGACGAAGCTCCTCGGACGCCTCCCGGCGAATCGTCCGGCCAAGAGAAGCCGGCGGTGAGGGCCCGTCCCGGGGCGGCGTGCCGGAGCTACTCCCGCCCGCAAGGTTAGCGGGCTCTGGTATTCGGGGCGGACAACGACGTTGATGATCCGGTGAGAGCAGCGAGAGTGGTGGGGGAGGCGGATGAAAGCTGCTAGAGGGTTCAGGGTGCTCTGGAGCCCCCGGGAGACCCTGCGGAGTGTGGGTGAGGGCCGGGGCCTGGGCGCCGGCGTCACGGTCGTGGCCCTCTGGGCGCTGGCGAGCCTACTCTTGCTCTTACTCTCCGGCGGCGGGGTGAGCCGGGCGCAGTTCCCGGAGCTACCGCCGGAGGAGTTCGAAAGGCTCAGATCAGGCCTGAGCGTCGTGCTGCCGGTGCTCGCGTTCGTCCTGCCCTTCGTGTGGTGGGCCGGGCTCTCCGCGCTCGTGTACCCGGCCACGCTC
This sequence comes from Rubrobacter aplysinae, assembly GCF_001029505.1. NCBI lineage: Bacteria > Bacillati > Actinomycetota > Rubrobacteria > Rubrobacterales > Rubrobacteraceae > Rubrobacter > Rubrobacter aplysinae. The sequence continues at coordinate 351,334 of NZ_LEKH01000001.1, forward strand.
GTCCTCGGCGGCCGGGCCACGCTCGCCGCGGCCTTCGCCTTCGTCGGGGTGGCCTGCGCGCCGTGGGCCGCCGTTGCGGTACTCCAGATCCTGCTCGCCGGGCTGCAGGGGCTTACCGGCGCGGGCGCGCTCGGCGGCGTGGCGCTGGCGGCCTCCGCTGGCGCGCTCGTGTGGCACGCGGCGCTGGTGGTCGCCGGAGCCCGGCAGGCGGCGCGTCTCGGCCGCGGGGGAGCGGTGGGGTCGTGCGCGCTCGCCGGGCTCGGGTGCCTGGTCGCCGCGTTGTTCCTGGCCATCACGCTCGCGGCGCTGGTCGTGGGGTTCTCGGGGCTGCCTTCCTGAAGCTGCTCGAAACTTCTCGAAAGTCCGGGGGCTAGTAGCCTTCCTCTTCCAGGCTCACCTTGCCCCGGAACATCCAGTAGATGATTATGAAGTAGGTCGCGGCGAGCACCATGCCGATGGACCACCACACCAGCCCGACCGTCTGGCTGTACTGCGATGAGGCGGCGCCCTGCACCGTCAGGCTGTTTGCCGGATCAACCGCCGGCAGGACGTTCGGGTAGACGCCAAAGACCGTGCTGGTCATCATCCCGACGATGTACGCGCCGGAGGCCAGGAAAGAGCCCCGGTCGTTGCCCCTGAAGCTGAAGTACAGCAGCGCCCCGAGCCCCGCCAGGGCGACCAGCGGCAGGACGAAGCCGTAGGGCCTGTCCAGGTAGGAGTCCAGCATCCGGGGGCTGACGTAGAACGTCGCGACCGTCGCCAGCGCCGCGAGTGCCACGAGGGCGAACCAGCCCCGGCGGATTATGGAGCGGCAACGCCCGTTCAGGGCGCCCTCGGTCTTGAGGGCGACCCAGGCCGCACCGTGGATGGTAAGGGTCGCGAGGGCGAGGAGGCCGGTGAGGACGGTGTACCAGTCGAGGATGCCGGGTGGGGTGGCGAAGGGGCTCAGGTTCGTCCACAGTGGCTGGAAGAAGTTGCCCTCCGAGTTTAGCGGCACCCCGCGCACGACGTTGCCGAGCGCCGCGCCGTAGAAGACCGCGAGGAGGATGCTGCCGACGGCGAACATCACGTCCCAGAACTGGGTCCACAGGGGGTTATCTATGTGGCGGCGCAGCTCCAGGGAGAGGCCCCGGATCATGAGTAGCCATAGGACGATGATCAGGGGCAGGTAGAACCCGGAGAACCCGGAGGCGTAGAGCACGGGGAAGGTGAAGAACAGCACGCCGCCGGTGGCTATCAGCCACACCTCGTTGCCGTCCCACACGGGGCCGACGGTCTTGAAGATCAGCTGACGCTCCTGGTCGTCGCGGCCGGCGAACAGGTGCAGCGCCCCGGCCCCGAGGTCGAAGCCGTCCAGCAACACGTAGACGGTGAGCATCAGCGCAACCAGCACGAACCACAGCGTAGGCAGCAACCTAGGCCTCCCTTCCACTCATCGCGGGCTCCGGCTCCGGCTCGGGGGAGCCTGGAGGATCTTCCTCGTCTTCATCGTCGGGGCCGTTTGCGACCTCGCGCACCATGAGCACTATGTAGAGCAGGCCCATGATCATGTATATCCCGGCGAACCCGATCAGGGTGAACAGCACCGTCCCGGAGGATAAGAGCGGCGAGACACCGTCCTCGGTGCGTAACAGGCCGTAGATCAACCACGGCTGCCGCCCGAGCTCGGTGGTGAACCACCCTGCGGTGTTGGCGATGTAGGGGAACGGTATGGCGAGCATCAACAGCCACAGCATCCAGCGCGACTCGAAGAGCCGCCGGCGCCACAGCAGCAGGGCCGAGAGGGCCATTATCCCGATAAATATCGTCCCGAGACCGACCATGACGTGGTAGCTGTAGTACAGGAGCGGGATGTTGTCCGGCCAGTCTTTCTGCGGCAGCTCCTCCAGCCCCTGGACCTCGGCCGTCCACGACTGGTAGGTAAGGAAGGATAGGGCCTTGGGGATGACTATCGGGTTGTCCAGGCGCATGTTCTCGACGTCCGGCTGGCCGAGGATGGCGATGCCCGCCGGCTCCTCGGTCTCGAAGAGGCCTTCCATCGCGGCGAACTTCTCCGGCTGCTTCTCGGAGACCTGCCGGCTTTCGAGGTCGCCGCTGGGGAAGAGCATCCACACGCTGGCGATCACGCCTACTATGACGCCGACCTTGACGAAGATCTTGCCGTACTCGACGTGGCGCTGGGAGAGCAGGTAGAAGGCCCCGAGCCCGGCCATCGTGAACGCGCCGGTGACCACCGCGCCGCCCATCGTGTGCATGTACTGCGGAAATACCCACGGGTTGGTGAGTACGGCCCAGTAGTTGTTTAGCTCTACGCCGTCGGCGACGCGCTCGAAGCCAACCGGGTTCTGCATCCAGGCGTTCGTGGTAACGATGAAGTACCCCGAGGCCCAGGTTCCCAGAAACACCATCAGCGAGGAGAACCAGTGTACCTTCTGCCCGAAACGCCGCTCGCCGAAGAGGAACACGCCGACGAAGGCCGACTCCAGGAAGAAGGCGAACGCCCCCTCCATGGCCAGGGTCTGGGCGATAATGTCGCCCGCGTAGGCTGAGAACTCGGACCAGTTGGTGCCGAACTGGAACTCCATCGGGATACCGGTAACGACCCCCATGATGAAGGTGACGGCGAAGATCTTGCCCCAGAACCGCGCGGCCTTGTTGTAGCGCTCGTCGCCGCGCCGGATGGAGACAGTTTTTAGTATAAACACCAAGAGCGCCAGCCCCATGCTGAGCTGGGGGAAGATGTAATGGTAGGTAATGGTAAAGGCGAACTGCAGGCGGGACAGGACTAAATCTTCCACTCTTCTAGCCTCCTCTGTTTATCTGATCTGGGTGACTTACGTTACTTACGCGGCTGGCGTGCTCCGGGGCGGGCTCGGTGAGCATCTGGCGCTGTACCTCGACCATGCGGTGGTAGAGGCCGCCTTCCCGGAGTAGCTCGGCGTGCGTGCCCCGCTCGACGATACGCCCCGCGTCCATTACCAGGATCTCGTCCGTCCCCTCCAGCCCGACGAGGCGGTGGGTGATCTGGATGGTCGTCCTGCCGCGCGCGGCGGTGGCGAAAGCCTCCCGGAGATCCCGCTCCGTGGCGGCGTCAAGGTCGGCGGTGGCCTCGTCGAGCACCAGGACTGGCGGGTCCCTGAGGAGTGTCCGGGCCACCGAGAGCCGCTGGCGCTCGCCGCCGGAGAGCCGCTCGCCCTGCTCGCCGAGGAGCGTGTCCAGCCCCCCCGGCAGCCGCTCGACGACCCCTGAAAGCCGGGCCATCTCCACGGCGTGCTCTAGCTCTGCCTCAGACGCCTCCGGCCTCGCCAGCAGCAGGTTGCCTCGCAGGGTATCGTTGAAGATGTAGCTCTCCTGGGAGACGAGGCCCACGGCTTCCCGCAGATCCTCCTGCCGGTAACGGCGGACGTTGTGGCCGCCGAGCCGGACCACGCCCTCCTCCGGGTCCCAGAAGCGCAGGAGCAGGTGGGCCAGCGTGGTCTTGCCGGAGCCGCTCGGGCCGACCACGGCGACCCGGGCACCGGGCTCCGCCGTGAAGTCGACCCCGCGCAGGGCCAACGGCTCGTCCCCGGCGTACCGGAACCCGACGCCCCGGAACTCCACGCGAGGCTCCATGTGAGGCTCCGCGCCAACCGGTACGGGCTCCGGGGGATCGCTCACCCGGGGCTCCGCGGAGATCACCCCGGAGAGCCGGTCTCCGGCCGACAGGGACTTGCCGATGGCCCGGAACGCCGCGCCGAGGGGTCCTATGGCCTCGAAGGCCCCGACCGCCACCAGCACGAGCGCGGCCAGGTAGACGCCCCGGACCTCCCCGGAGGCGACCAGGGGGACCGTCATGACGAGCACGAGGAGCGCGGCGAGCCCCGGCAGCGCTTCCCCGAGCGCCCGCTGCAAGCCCGAGACCAGCGCGCCGCGCCGCTGCACGGCCCCGAGCCCGGCGTCCAGGTCCCCGACCAGCCGCCGCTGGTCTCCCTCTCTGCCGGAGGCCAGAAGGTCCCCGACGCCCTGCACCCCGTCTACCAGCCCGTTACGCAGCTCGGAGCGGAGTGTGATCTCCCGCCGCCCGAGCCCGCGCGTGAGGGCCATCGCGAGCAGCGGGACACCGATCCCGGCGGCGATGAGCACGGCGACCGCCGCCAGCGCCAGGGCCGGGCTGAAGAGGTAGAGGAAGCCACCGGTCAGGAGGGTGGTCAGGGCGGCGACGAGGAAGGGGTGTATGCCCCTGAGATACAGGTTCTGTAGCTCGTCCACGTCCGAGGTTATGCGGGAGAGGAGGTCCCCGCTACGGTGCTCCAGCAGCCGCGCGGGGGCCAGAGGTTCGAGACGCTCGTAGAAGCGGACCCTGACCCGCGCCAGCAGCCGGAAGGTGGCGTCGTGTGAGACCAGCCGCTCCCCGTAGCGGCTCGCCGCGCGGGCGAGGCCGGAGATGCGGACCACGTAGATCGGCAGCGTCAGCAGCAGCAGCGAGGTGCCGAGGGCGGCGGCCGAGATCACGTAGCTCGCCGTCGCCAGCAGGGTTACCCCGGCCGCCACGGTGGCCGCGCCGAGCAGCAGCGACAACACGAGCCGGCCGCCAAATCCTCGACCCGCGCCGGTGAGATCCAGCATCCAGCGCAGTCCTCCGGGTCGCCTCAGACGCCTCATACCGCTACCCCACCGTAGCTGTCCACGAGCCGGGCGTAGAGGCCGCCTTCCCGGAGCAGGCTGTCGTGGTCGCCGGACTCCACGACCCGGCCCTCGTCGAGGACGTAGACCCTGTCGGCGTGGCGGATCGTGGACAGCCGGTGGGCGATGAGGAGCACGGTCCGGCCCCGCATCAGCCTGAAAAGCGAGTCCCGGATAAGACGCTCGGCCTCCGGGTCGAGCTCGGAGGTCGGCTCGTCCAGCACCAGTACCGGCGCGTCCTTTAGAAAGGCCCGGGCGACCGCCACCCTCTGGGCCTCGCCGCCGGAGAGCCTCGCCGCCCGCTCGCCGAGCTGGGTCTCGTACCCGTGGGGCAGCCGCTCGACGAGCTCCGTGAGCCCGGACATCCTCACGGCCTCCTCCACGTCTTCCATTGCGGCGTCCGGCCGGGCGAGGCGCAGGTTCTCCAGCAAACTGCCGTAGAACAGGTGCGGCCGCTGACCGACGTACGCCACGCTGCGCCGCCACGTCTCGGCGGGCATTCCGGTTACCGGTACGCCGTCGGCGTGTATCGTTCCTTCTTGCGGCTCGGCGAATCGCAGCAGGAGGCTCGCCAGGGTACTCTTGCCCGCGCCGCTCGGCCCTGCGACGGCGGTGACCAGGCCCGCCGGCAGCTCCAGACTCACGCCGTCGAGCGCCGGGACCTGGCCCTCCGGGTAGGTGTAACGGAGGCCGCCGACCGAGATGGTTGGCGGGGCGGTAGTAGGGCGCTGGGCGGACTCTACGGTATCCGCGGTTTCTGAGGGCCCCGGGGTTTGCAGGATCTGCAGTATGCGGACGGCGGAGGCCTCGCCTTCCATGCTGTCGTGGCGGCGGGAGCCGAGCTCGCGCAGCGGCTTGTAGAATTCCGGGGCCAGGATGAGCACGAGCAGAGCATCCTCGAAGGCCACGGAGCCCGAGATAAGCCGCACCCCCAGCACCACGGCGACCACGCCTATGGCCACGGCGGTCATGAACTCCAGAACGAGCCCGGAGAGGAATGCGTAGCGCAGGACCCGCATCGTGCGGCTGCGGAACTCCTCGCTGACCTCGGCGACGCGACCGCGCTCGGAGTGGCTGCGGTTCAGTACCTTGAGGGTGGTGAGTCCCTGAACTACATCGAGGAAGTACGCGCCGGTTCGCGAGAGGGCGTCCCACTGCTTGTACATGTGCTCCTCTGAGTAGCTGCCGACTATCGCCATCATTACCGGGATCACCGGCGCGGTGACGAGTAGCAGCAGGGAGCTCGACCAGTCTATAGGGAAGACGTAGGCGGCGATCAGGAGCGGAGCCGCCGCGCTCAGGGGCACCTGTGGCAGGTAACGTCCGGCGTAGCCTTCAAGCCGGTCGACGCCGTCGGTGGCGGTGGTCACCAGCTCCCCGCTGCGCTCGCCGGCGGTGTACGCCGGGCCCAGGCGGGTGATCTTCGCGAACAGCCGGCCCCGGATCTCGGTCTTTACCCGCAGGGCTCCCGTCCGGGCGGCGACCTCCTCGGCCCAGGCGAGCACCGCGCGCACCGCGATGGCGCCGGCCAGCAACAAGAGCAGCGGGCCGACCTCCGAGAGGGCCTGCCCGTCGAGAAATACGCCCCCGACGATGCGGCTCAGGAAAACCATCTGGGCTATGATCGCCGCCGTTCCCAGGACGCCGAAGGCGACCGAGAGGCCGAGCAGGAGCCTCGCCCGGAGACCCGCCTGCCGGATGAGCCGCTTCGCCGCCCGCCCGCCGCTCTCTGGCTCCGCCGGAGAGCTCTTGTCCCCGGGATGTTCTTCAGGCTCGATCCCGGTTCCCCCTCTCAGCGTCGTCGGTGTGGATCCCGCTCGATTCTTGCACGGGAGCAGGGTAAATCAAGACCGGACCGCGTGCGACCGAGAGCACCCGCGCCGAGACGCTGCCGAGCCTCAGCCTGTCCACCGGTCCCAGGCCGCGGCTGCCGACCGCGATCACGGTACCCATCTGCTCTTTCTCGTCGTCGTTGCCGGCGTCCATGATGGTCTCGGCCTCCGCGGCGTCCACGACTACCTCCGCGGCGTCTCCGACGGCTATCCTTACCTGGGGCCTCTTGCCGAGCAGCCCTTCGAGGCGCCGGGCCCCATCTTCCAGGAGGTGCTGCTGGCGGCGCAGCTCGTCGTCCACCATCCGGGCGTCGAGCAGGCGCTCGGCTTCGTCGGCGTGCGGCAGCTCCGGGTAGGCTCTGACGAGGATGACTTTCGCCCCGGACAGGCCCCCGATGGCCGCCGCCAGCTCTCCGGCTCCCCGGGCGGGCTCGGAGCCATCGTCCGCCAGGACTATCCTGGACGGCGGCCACGAGGCCAGACGACCCCGCACCACGAGCACGGGCCGGCGGCACCGGTGGGCCACGCCTTCGGCTACGCTGCCGACCAGCATGCGCTTTAAGCGTCCCATCCCCCGGCTCCCGAGCACCACCAGCCCGACGTCGAGCCTCTCGGCGAGCTCCACTATGCGCTCGTCCGGGTGGCCCGTCTCCAGGTGTGTCCGGGCCACCTCGGCGCCCTCTGACCGTATCAGAGCCTCCTGCTCGGCCAGGAGATCGCGGGCGTTCTCCTCCAGGGACTTCATGGCCTCCTCGGTCAGGGCGCCGGAGTCGGCGTACAGCCTGTAGACGTGGGAGCGGACGTGTACGAGGTGGAGCTCGGACCCGGCCTCCGAGCACAGCCGCGCGGCGGTCCGGGCCGCGTGCCCCGCCTCGGGAGAGCCGTCCGTGGCGAGCAGTACCCTGGAGGGGAGCACGTCGGCGGCCCCGGTAGTCTCCGAGGCCCGGGCGTGGTCCGCGGGGTTGGTCGGGTTAGTCGCCATCTTCGGCCCCGGCGTCTCTCACCACCAGTACCGGGCAGTGGGCGTGGCGCACGACGGAGTCCGAGACGCCGCCCATCAGGGAGCGCCGGATGCCGCCGAGACCCCGGCTGCCGATCACCACCAGGTTGGCGTTCACCTCCTCGGCCAGCTCGACGATCTCCCCGGAGGGGTCTCCCCGCCGCAGATGGGAGTGTACCGGGAGGCCGGTCTTGGTCTTGATCTCTTCCACCCGGCCTTCCAGGAACTCGCGGGCTTCTTTCTCCGCCTGCTTGGCGAACGACTCGATGTTCTCCGCCATGTAGGGTTGGGTGTATGGCAGGTGGGCGGTGAAGCCGGCGTGTACGACGTGTATCTCCGAGCTCGTGCCGGCGGCCAGGGTCTGGGCGGTCTCCGTCGCCGCCCGGGCCTCTTCGGAGCCGTCTATGGCGAGCACTATCCTGGCCGGGAAGAGGGCGGCGGGCCCGTCTCCGCGTACCACGAGGACGGGGCAGTGGGCATGACGGGCAACGCCGTCGGCGACACTGCCCATTAGCGCCCGCCGGATACCGCCCTGGCCCCGGCTGCCCATGACGACCATCCCGGCGTCTATCTCCTCGGCCAAACGCACTATGCTATCCGCCCGGCCTCCCATCCTTAGATAAGACTGGGCCACGGTCCCGCCGGCCGCCTCGATCTTCCGCACCTGCTCGTCGAGCAGCCGCCGGGACTCCTCGTCCAGCTTCTTCTGCGCCTGCTCCTCGACCTGTGGGTCGAGCGCCACCGCACCCATGTCTCCGATGTGGAGCGCGCTGTCCCCGACGTAGATCACGTGCAGCTCGGAACCGAGCTTCCCGGCGAGCTCCACGGCCTTGTGCGTGGCGTAGCGCGCCTCCTCGGAGTCGTCTGTTGCCAGCAGTATCCTGGCGGCAATCTTGTCGGACGGATCTCTCATAACTGCCTCCTCATCCGGTTGCTTTGCGTGACGAGCCCGGGATCTCCCGGTGCTTTGCGGGTTCCACGAGCTTCCGCGGCTCCTTGACGGTGTCGGCCGGGATCATCTTTCCTCGCCTTCCCCGACTCCCCGGCTCACCGAGAGTACGTGCCACCGGCCGTACGCCCGACCCCACTCCAGCCATACGGGGCCTCCCGCGGCGGCCGCCGCCTCCCGGGTGAAGCGCGCGACGGCTGCCGCACTTCCGGGGTCTTCGGGAAGGTGGCCGGCCGCGCCTCCGGGCCCGTGGAAGATGACGCCGTCCAGGCGCACGCTCCTCGCGAAAGGCCCGGACACGCCGGACACGGACCGCGCATCCTCCGCATCCTCCGTGATGGACCACCCGCCATACTCGGTCGGGATCTCCCGCTGCACGAGCACCGGCCAGGTGATCCGCTCCCGGTCCGGGCGGTCCGACGCCCCCCGGGGGCACGGCTCCTCCAGTGCCCAGGCGCGGCGGATCTCGCGCAGCACCTCTGAAAGGCTGCCGAGCCCCCGGCGCCGGAAGTCCTCGGTACAGACGGAGACGGTTACCGCCTCCATATCCAGAACAGCCTCTCGTATAAGGCGGGTGAGGGTCTCTACCGTTGGTCCCGGCTCTCCGGCCGTCGGGTGTGCCGTCCGGGTGCGGGCTCCATCGTGCCTGTCGGCAACACCGAGCCCTCCGGGGGGCGTGGGCCCGTGCAGCGTATGAGCGGGGCCGCAGGCTCCCAGAAATGCCCGGTGGCCCTCGCGGGTGAGTATGAAGCCCTCCGGCACCGGCAGGCCCGCCCGAGTAAGCAGATCCATGAGACCCACCCGCCCATCTTCAATGGTGAAGCCCGCTTCGCCGAGCCACCTGAGCAGCCCGGATCTCAACACTCTCGCCCCCCTGCGTGGCCGGCCGGGGTGTGACCGCGATGACTCGTGATCCTCCAGATTCTCACGCCTGTCAGGCCGTTTCCGAGGAAGCCGTGAGCCCCGCCTTGGGCCTCTGGAGCGGGACGAGCTCCACCAGAGGCGGCCCTGCGGCGTGCGAGATTCTGGGTCCCGCCGCCCGCTCCGCCTGCGGGGACACCGGGGCCTACCATGAGCCGGGTGTAAGAGCCGCCCATCATGTCCACCAATGTACCCGCAGAGAGAGAGCCCATCCTGAGCAGGATGTTTTATTTAACTGGGTAGAATTGACCTGCTATCCGGCCCCGACCTCGGGGAATGGTGCCTAGCTCTGGAGCAGCCCCCGCTCGCGGGCCTTTGCCAGCGCCTCTAGCTGTGAGTGAGCCCCGAGGGCCTGTAGGAGAGAGTGGATGTGATTTCGGACAGTGGCCTCCGACAGGTAGAGGTTCCCGCCTATCTCCTTCGCGCTCCTGCCCCGGGCGAGTAGCCCCAGCACCTCTAGCTGACGCGCGGTCAGCGAGGGCGTCTCGGGTGTCTCATCCCCGAGGCCGTCCCCACCGCCGACGTCGTCGGCGCTATCTGCGTCATCTCCCTTGCGGGAGAGCCGTATGAGCTGCTGGGCCATCTCCAGCGTCTCGTGTTTCTCTTGCGCGTCACGTAGCAGATGGACGAGATAGGGGCCTTCCGCGGAGTCCAGGCTCAGGATGCTAACGTTCACCCAACGCTTCTCGCCCGAGAGCGCGGCCACGCGCATGTCGTAGCTCGACACGGGCCTGCCAACCCGCGCCAGACGCATCACCGGGCAGTCGTCGGTGCAGACGGGGCTGCCGCACTCTCTCTCGCCCAGCAAAGCCTCGTAGCAGCGCCGGCCCACCATATCCTCGGCCGCCAGTCCCGTGAGAAACGCGGCCTCCTCGTCCCAGTAGACGATCCGGTACTCGGGGTCCACCACGAAAACGGCGTCACCCGTGCGGGCCTCGACGAGGCCGCGTACCGCCAGAGGCAGCGGGGCGAGGCTGGAGCCTATCTCTGTCACTTCGCGCCTCCTCACGAGTCTCACGGTTACCGAGTTTCCAGGCGGAGGAGTTATCGTCTAATCGACCTCACTGGCCTCCCCTTCTGTAACAATACAGAAACCTTATCATCGAAAGCCCCTCGGGTCCGTAACCCGATATACCGGCCGACCGGCCGCCTCGCAAACACCGAGTGCCCTCCCCTGATACGGCCCTGCACGGTCGAGCAGGCATGCGGTGTGTATATGGCTACAGGGTTCTACATGGCTCGTGAGCCGCGGATCAGAATGAAATAGGCTGCCGGTGAGATTGCGGATACGCTCCACGGCCTGTACGTGACCCAGGATCATCCACTCCAGGGAGGACGGAGGCGCGCGCCGTGGTACCGGAGGTGGGACTCGAACCCACACGGTGCTCTCGCACCAACGGATTTTGAGTCCGTCGCGTCTACCATTCCGCCACTCCGGCGCGGTGGAAACCCGCGCTGGATTCTAGCATGCCTCAGGCTCTTTTCTCTGCACCATACTCCGTTATACTCAGCCGGATGCGGGTATATCTGATCGACGGCAACTCACTCCTGTACCGGGCGTTTCACGCGCTGCCGCAGAGCATCGCGACCTCTTCCGGGCTGCCGACGAATGCGCTGTACGGCTTCACGAGCATGCTCGTTAAACTACTCTCCGACGACGAGGAGGTCGGGATAGCGGTCGTGTGGGACGGCGGGGAGCCGAAGTTCCGCACCGAGGTGTACCCCGAGTACAAGGCACACCGGCCCTCGACGCCGGACGAGCTGAAGATGCAGGTCGGGCACCTGGAAGAGATCCTCTCGGCGATGAACGTCCCGACCGTGAGGGCCGAAGGCTACGAGGCCGACGACGTTATAGCCACGCTCTCTCGCAAGGTGCCCGAGAACGTGGAGCTCATGCTCGTCACCGGGGACCAGGACGCGATGCAGCTCGTGGACGGGGACGTCAAGGTCCTGCGCACGACCCGCGGCGTCACCGAGACCAAGACCTACGGGCGCGACGAAGTCGTGGAGGAGTACGGCGTTACGCCGGAGCAGATCCCGGACTACAAGGGCCTCGTCGGCGACTCCTCGGACAACATTCCTGGCGTCCGGGGCGTCGGCCCGAAGGGCGCGAAGGCCCTCCTGCAGCAACACGACACCCTGGACGAGCTGTACGAGGACCTGGACTCCGTATCGGCAAAGGGCACCCGCGCAAAGCTGGAAGAGAACCGCGAGAGCGCGTTCATGTCGCGGGATCTCGCCCGGATGCGCTTCGACGCCCCGGTCGAGTTCGACGAGGGGTACCTGCGCTTCGGAGGCGTGTCGCCCGGTCTGCGGGAGGTGCTGCGCCGGTTCGAGTTCCGCACCCTCGCACAGCGTTTCGAGAGCCTGCCGGTCGCGGACGGCGAGGATGGTGAGGAGACCGTCGAGGCCGAGCGCGTGGCGGTGCGCGTCAGTGCCGGGCCCGTCGAGGCCAGCGACGAGCCCGTGGCCGCCGTCCCGGTCGGGATGCCCGGCACGCTCGAAGGCCGCCGCTGGTGCGTCGCCGTTAGCGGGGAGGAGGCGCGGCTCGCCGACGCCCTGCCGGATCGTCCGCTGCGGCTGCACGACGCCAAGAAGGTCGGGGTGAAAGGGGCCGTCTTCGACACCTACCTCGCCGCATACCTGATACAGCCCGGCACCCGCAGCTACGACCTGGAGGCTTTGGCCTACGAGCTCGGCCTGCCCGAGCGCGAGGCCCGGTGGGAGGGCGCGGGATCTATCGAGCTGGAGTCGGAGGGCGCCGCCCGGCGGGCAGCCATCCTGTACGACCTCGCCCCCGTGCTGGAGGAGAAGCTGGACGAGCTGGGGCTGAGGGATCTGTACCACGACGTTGAGTTGCCGCTCGCGGACGTGCTGGCCCGGATGGAGGAGATCGGGATGCCCGCGGACCTCTCAACCATCGAGGAGGTCGGCGCGGAGATAGAGGGGCGCATCGCGGAGTTGGAGGAGGAGATCCACGCCGAGGCCGGTCACCCTTTCAACATCGGTTCCCCCAAGCAGCTCGGCGAGGTCCTCTTCGAGGAGATGCAGATACCGCCGGTGCGCAAGACCAAGACCGGCTACTCCACCGACGCCAACGTCTTGCAGCAGCTCGCGGTGGATTACCCGATCGCGGAGAAGATCACGGCTTACCGCGAGCTGACCAAGCTGCGGGGGACCTATATAGACGGCCTGAAGGGCCTGATAACGCCCGACGGCCGCATCCACACCACCCTGAACCAGACCACGACCTCCACCGGCCGCATCTCCAGCGACTCGCCGAACCTCCAGAACATCCCCGTGCGCACCGAGCTCGGGTCCCGTATCCGGGAGGCTTTCACCGCCTCTCCGGGCCGCAAACTCGTGGTCGCCGACTACTCGCAGATAGAGCTGCGCATCCTGGCCCACATGAGCCGGGAGCCCGCGCTGGTCGAGTCCTTCTCGGGCGGGGAGGACGTCCACACCCGGACCGCGGCCGAGGTCTTCGACGTGCGACCCGAGAGCGTGACCAGCGAGCTGCGGCGGCGGGCGAAGATGGTCAACTTCGGCATCCTGTACGGCATCTCCGGCTTCGGGCTCGCCATGCGGCTCGGGAACGTCCACCCCTCCGAGGCGGAGCGGTACATAAAGCGATACTGGGAGCGGTACCCCGAGGTGGAGAGGTTCGTCGCCCGGACCTTGGAGGAGGCCACGGAGCTAGGGTACGCCACGACGCTGTTCGGCCGGCGGCGCTACGTGCCCGAGCTCCAGAGCCCGAACAAGAACACCCGGAAGCTCGGCGAGCGGTACGCCTTCAACGCGGCCGTGCAGGGCACGGCGGCGGACATAATAAAGGTCGCGATGGTGGACCTCGCGCCACGTCTGCAACCGCTCGGCGCGGACATGTTGATGCAGGTCCACGACGAGCTCGTCTTCGACGTTGACGAAGACGCCGTGGACGAGGTGGCGGCGCTGGCCGCGGAGAGGATGGTCGCCGCCTACGACCTGGACCCGCCGCTTGAGGTGGAGATAGAGGTCGGCGAGAGGTGGGGCCGGGGCCGGGAGTGGCGTGCGGAGGTCTAACGGAGATCTAAAAGCGCGGGACGGCGCGCGACACGCGGGGCGCGTCGTGTTGTATAATCCGGCTGGTTTATTCAAGCGATTCGCCCCGGGCAGGCGTTTGAGTGTCTCTACGTGCCCGCCCGCTCCGTGAATTCTTAGTATAATCCCGCCCGCAGGCTAGTTTGAGAAGGAAAATAACCGGTACATGGTAGATACGACTGAGAACGCAACCCGCCCGATGACCATGAGGGACTTCTTCAAGGAAGAGAACGGGGAGATGGTCCCCGTGGACGACAGCGTCCTCGTGGACTTCAAGGACGGCGACATAGTCGAGGGCGAGGTCGTCCGCATAGACAAGGAAGAGGTCCTCGTCGACATCGGCTACAAGTCCGAGGGGCTCGTCCCGTCCAACGAGCTCTCCATCCGCAAGGGGGCGGACCCGCACGAGATCGTGGAGCTCGGCCAGCGGCTCGAAGCCCTCGTGATGCAGAAGGAGGACGCCGACGGACGGCTCATCCTCTCCGCCAAGCGGGCGGCGTTCGAGAAGGCCTGGAACCGGATCGAGGAGTCCCACAACGAGCAAAAGACCGTGGAAGGCCCGGTCATCGAGGTTGTAAAGGGCGGCCTCATAATAGACATCGGCTTGCGCGGCTTCCTGCCGGCGAGCCTCGTGGACATCCGCCGCGTGCGCAACCTGGAGTCCTTCATGGGCCAGCGCCTCGAGTGCAAGGTGATAGAGCTAAACCGCAGCCGCAACAACGTGGTGCTCTCCCGCCGCGCCGTGCTCGAAGAAGAGCGCAAGGAGGAGCGCGAGCGGATACTCACCTCGCTCGAAGAGGGGAACATCGTGCAGGGCACGGTCTCGAACCTCGTGGACTTCGGCGCGTTCGTTGATCTCGAAGGCATTGACGGCCTGATCCACATTAGCGAGCTCTCCTGGAACCACGTCGACCATCCCTCGGAGGTCGTCGAGGTCGGCGAGGAGGTCGAGGTCAAGGTCCTGGAGGTCGATCGGAGCCGGGAGCGCATCTCGCTCGGTCTCAAGCAGACCCGCAAGGACCCGTGGCAGGAGATCGTCGAGCAGGTCGAGATCGGCGGCAACATCAAGGGCCGCGTTACCAAGCTCGTCTCCTTCGGCGCGTTCGTCGAGGTCGCCGAGGGTGTAGAGGGCCTGATCCACATAAGCGAGCTCGCCGATCATCACGTCGAGACGCCGGATGAGATCGTGCGCAGCGGCGACGAGATAGAGGCCCGCATCATAGATGTGGACGCCAAGCGCCGTCGGCTCTCGCTCTCCCTGCGGCCCAAGAAGGAGGACCGCGAGGAGCGTTCCGAGGAGCCGAGCGGCGAGCAGCAGCGGCCCGAGAGCTCCGGCGGCGAGCGTAGTGAACGTGGTGAACGCCGTCCGCGCCGGGAGCGCGACGACCGCGGCGGCGACCGTGGAGGCCGGGATCGCGGCCGCGACGACCGTGGCGGCGACCGCGATCGCGGGAGTCGCACCAGTGAGAGCGGCGGCCTCCGCAGCGGGGCCTTCGACAAGCTCTCCGAGCTGGACCTGGGCGAGAACAGCTAGGACGGGCGGAGTTGAGCGCCTCTAACGGGGGGCCGGTGACCGTGGCGGTCACCGGCCCCCTTGCCTGTGGCAAGAGCACCTTCGTGCGTATGCTCGGAGAGCTCGGCGCGGAGACCGTCTCCGCCGACGAGCTGGTCCACGACCTGCTCTCCGGCGACAGGGAGACCGTCGAGGCCGTGGCCGCCCGGTTCGGAGACGGCGTACGTGGTGATGCTGGTGAGTCTGGCGGTGCCGGGATAGATCGTCCCGCGCTCTCTGAGAACGTATTCGGGGACCCGGCGGCGCTCGCGGACCTCGAAGGTATTCTGCATCCCAGGGTGAGAGCGGAAACCGGGCGCCGCGCCGAGCTTTCGGAGGCTCCGGTCTTCGTCTCCGAGGTGCCGCTACTGTTCGAGGGCGGTAGCACGGGGGCTTTCGATCTCACGGTCGCGGTAAAGACCCCGGAGGAGCGCCGCAGAGCCTGGGCGCTGGAGCGGGGCATGGACGAGAGCCGTCGGGAGGCCATAGAGCGGCGGCAGCTAACCTCGGAGGAAAAGGCTGCCCGCGCGGATCTCACGGTAGAGAATGACGGGGATCTCGATACACTCTGGGACGAGGCCCGGAGGGTGATGGGCCGACTGGCTCCGGAGGGGAGGGGAGACGGGCCGCAGAGCGGCGAAGGTGAGGGGTACGAAGAATAGTCTCAGACCGTACCGTAGCTGGCTGGTCGTGGCCGCCGCTTCGGTGCTCGTGGTGGCGCTCCTGCTCGCCCTGGCGCTTACCTCCAGCGTACAGGATGGGCTCCGGCGCAGCCTGTATCCGCTCAACCACGAGCAGACCATCCGCTCCGCCAGTGATGAGTACGGCATAGAGTCCGCCCTGGTGGCGGCGGTAATACACACCGAGAGCGAGTTCGACCCGGACGCCCGGTCCGACCAGAACGCCTACGGCCTGATGCAGATCGTGCCCGATACCGCCCGGAACATAAGCCGGCAGAGCGGCATCGAGGGGGACTACCGCGAGCCGCGGGTAAACATCCAGATGGGTGTGTGGTACCTGGACCATCTGGAGGACCGCTACGCCGGGAGCGAGCGGCTGATGCTCGCCGCCTACAACTCGGGTGAGGGGACCGTGGACGGCTGGCTACAGGACGAGAGCTTCAACGTCCGCCAGGACATACCGTATCCCGAGACCGCGAGCTACGTAGTGGACGTACGGGAGACGCGTGACGCCTACGCGGAGCTGTACGGGAGCGATCTGGGCCGCACGGACTGAGCGCAGACCCGGACACCTTATTCATCCGTCTCGCCTTCGAAGATGGCGAAAGCCGCGCCCTGCGGGTCGCTTAAAACCGAGATTCTACCCTCGCCGGGCTCGAAGGGCTCCACCAGCACCTCGCCGTCCAGTCTCCGGGCGTCGGTGACCGCCGCGTCACAGGAGGCGACGGTGAAGTAGGGCAGCCAGCTGGCCGCCATATCCCACCCCGCCGGAACGGGCATGATGCCGCCGTTCATCCGGCCATTGTTCTTGATCAGGACGTAAGCCAGCTCGCTATTTTCTTCCATCCGTTCCATCTCCCAGCCGAAGAGGGCCGAGTAGAACCTGGAAGCCTCCTCGGGCTCTCGGGTTTGGAGCTCGTTCCAGGCCATGCAACCCGCGTCGTTGACCCGACCGGCCCCGAGGTGCTCGTGCGACTGCCAGGCGGCGAGCACCGCCCCGGCGGAGTCCCGGATGATCGTCATCCGCCCCGCGTCCAGGATGTCGAAGGGGTCTTCTGCCGTCGCCCCCAGGCCGCGCGCCCGCTCTGCGACTCTGTCCGCGCTGTCGACGCTCACGTGAGAGAGCCAGCTCGGCGTCACGCCATGCTCGCGCATGTAAGAGTCCAGCTCGTACAGGGCGCACACCTGGTCTCCACCGAGACTCAGCATCGTGTAGACGCCGGCGTCGCCGACGGGCCTGTCCTCAGCCTCCCAGCCGAAAAGCCCGCCGTAGAAAGCCTTAGCGCCCTCCGCGTCCGTGGTGGCGAGGTCCGTCCAGCAGAAAACGCCCGGCTCGTAGTGCTGCCTCTTACCCATGCCCTCTCCTTTAGTTACTGGAGTTACAGGTTCGTCACGTAAGTGTACGGCGGGTTCCCCGGCCGCCAAGGGGCAGGTTCTGCCGGTGGCTGTCCGGGTGAGATGCGGGCTGGAAAACCAGCTTCATCGGATAGAATTAGCGGGTGACACCTCAGTGCAGGCGAGGCGACGGGCGAGGGCGCGTGGATAGTACCAAGAGCGAGTTCAAGGTAAACAGCGAGTATGAGGCCGCGGGGGATCAGCCAAAGGCAATCCGGGAGCTCACGGAGAGCCTAGAAGCCGGCAACCGGGCGCAGACCCTGCTCGGCGTCACCGGCTCCGGCAAGACGCACACGATGGCCCGTACCATCGAGGCGGTCGGCAGGCCGTCGCTCGTGATCGCGCACAACAAGACCCTCGCCGCACAGCTCGCCAGCGAGTTCTCGGAGTTCTTCCCGAACAACGCCGTCGAGTACTTCGTGAGCTACTACGATTACTACCAGCCGGAGGCGTACGTCCCGTCGAGCGACACGTTCATCGAGAAGGACGCCCAGATCAACGAGGATATAGACCGTCTCCGCCACTCGGCAACGAGCGCGCTCTTCACCCGCCGCGATGTGGTCGTGGTCGCGAGCGTGTCCGCGATCTACGGCCTCGGGAGCCCGGAAGAGTACCGGGCCAAGATGGTGCTGCTGGAAAAGGGCGGCTTCCACGACCTGGACGACGTGCTGCGCGACCTGGTACGCATCCAGTACGCCCGCAACGACTACCAGCTGGCGCGCGGCACCTTCCGGGTGCGGGGCGACGTGCTGGAGGTCCATCCCGCCTACCAGGACACGGTGTATCGTTTCTCGTTCTTCGGCGACGAGGTAGAGGGCATTACTGAGGTGGATCCGCTGACCGGCGAGGTCCTGCGCGAGCATCCCTATATAGCCATCTACCCGGCTACCCACTTCGTCACCGACGAGGACCGTATCGCCGTCGCCACGCAGAACATCGAAGCCGAGCTAGAGGAACGTTACGCTGAACTTGAGCGTGAAGGTAAGGTGCTCGAAGCCTACCGTCTAAGGCAACGGACACAGTACGATCTGGAGATGATGCGCGAGCTGGGGTACTGCTCCGGCATCGAGAACTACTCGCGGCACCTGGACGGGCGGGCGCCGGGCTCGACGCCGTATACGCTGCTCGACTACTTCCCCGAAGATTACGTGACCTTCGTGGACGAGTCGCACATCACGCTGCCCCAGATCCGGGGCATGTACAAGGGCGACCAGTCGCGCAAGGGGACGCTGGTGAGTTACGGGTTCCGGCTGCCTTCAGCCATGGACAACCGGCCTCTAGGGTGGGAGGAGTTCGAGCTGAAGACAAACCAGATGGTGCTCGTCTCGGCCACGCCGGGACCGTACGAGCTCGAGAACTCCGACAGGATAGTGGAGCAGATCATCCGCCCGACCGGCCTCGTAGACCCGGAGATAGAGGTCCGGCCCACCAAGAACCAGATAGACGACCTCATGGGAGAAGTCAAGAACCGCACCGACAGGGGAGAGCGGACCCTGATCACGACGCTCACCATCAGAATGGCCGAGGACCTCACGGACTACCTGCTCGAAGCCGGGGTGAAGGCCCGCTACATGCACTCGAATATAGAGACGCTGGAGCGTATACAGATCATTCGCTCCTTGCGTACCGGCGAGTTCGACGTACTCGTGGGCATCAACCTGTTGCGCGAGGGCCTCGATCTTCCCGAGGTGACGCTGGTCGCCATCCTGGACGCGGACAAGGAAGGCTTCCTGCGCGGGGAGCGGGCCCTGATCCAGACCATAGGCCGCGCCGCCCGCAACACCGAGGGCCGGGTCATCATGTACGCCGACAAGCACACCGACGCGATGCAGGCGGCGTTGGGTGAGACCGAACGCCGGCGTGAGATACAGGCCGCCCACAACGAGCGTGAGGGGATAACCCCCCGGACCATCCAGAAAGGCGTCTCCGACATCCTCGTCGCCGCCGAGGCGAAGGGCCTGTACAAGGCCGGCCAGAAAGCCTCGAAGAAGGGCCGCGAGACCCCGCAGGACCCGGAAGAGCTACAGCGCCTCATCGCGGACCTGCAGGCCGAGATGGCCGAGGCCGCCGAGGATCTCAAGTTCGAGTACGCCGCCAAGCTCCGCGACGAGGTCAAGGACCTCGAACGCCAGCTACAGGAAGCTGGCTAGACGGCCTCGACCTGACGCTTTGCGCGGTGCGGGTCGAAGAGGGTGGCGAGCAGGGCGCAGGCTACCGGGATGACGGCCATCATCCCGAGGCCGAGGGCGTAGCCGCCGGAGAGCTGATAAAGGGCTGCGAGTGGTAGCGGGGCGAGGGCCGCGGCCGAGATGGAGACCATCGTGGCCGGCCCCTGTACGGCTCCGAGGCCCCGGCGGCCATAATAATGCGCCCAGATCACGCCGTTCACCACGCCGTGTATTCCGGAGGCGGAGCCGAGCACCAGCGCGTACACCGTTGCGAGCGCCGGAGTGGAGACGAACTGTAGCCCGACCACGGCGGCGAGTAGCAGCCCGAGACTCAACCACAGCGGCCTCAGAGGTCCGAGACGCTCGATGAGTGGACCGGCGAGAGCGGTCGCCCCGGCGCTCGCCGCGGCGAAGGCTATGAAGATCCCGGCCGCCGCGGCCGCACTCACGCCTCCTGCGCCGAGGATAGAGACCTGGTGGAACACCAGCGCCGTTACCACGAACGGTATCGCAGCGACCGGCACCGCCAGCAGCCAGAAATCCGGCGAAAGGAGAACCCGTTTGCGGTTACCGCCTTCCCGAGAAGCCGTGTCTTCCGTCTCATCTGCTGGTGGATGATCCGCACCATCGGGGTGGGCTCCGATCTTCTCGGGCCGGTCGCGGACGACGAAGATCGCCACCGGTATCAGGAGCAGCCACACCATTATCCCGAGGCCCATGTACGCTTGCCGCCACCCTACCGAGCCCACGAGGAACTGCGAGAGCGCGGGCAAGGCGGCGTTGGAGAGAGCGAGGCCCAGGATCACGACCGACATCGCCCGTCCGCGCCGGGTGACGAACCACTGCGCCGTGAGGATGGAGGCCGTGGTTGGCAGCGAGCCCTGCCCGAGCGCCCGCAGCGCCGCAAAGCCGAGGAACAGCGCAAGAGGCCCGGCGGCGAACGACATCCCGAAGCACGCCACGCCGAGGGCGAGGGCGATCCCGGCCAGCATCAGCCGCGCCCCGAAGCGGTCCACCATGCGGGCCACCACCACGACCATGACCGCGCTCACCGCCGTGCCGAGCGCGTACAGCGTGGAGACGTGGACCCGCGAGAGACCGGTGTCCCGGATAATGGGGTCCACGAAGATCGAGAACACGAAAGACTGTCCCGGACCGGAGCAGAAGGTGGCGAGCGTGGCGGCGGCCACCACGGCCCAGCCATAGAACGGCCTGCGGGAGCTTGGGAACAGGGATCTCAAGTATCGAGCTTCGCTTTCGTAGTACGAGGATAGTTACCGGGTTGCCGACCCCGGGCAATCGTTACAGGCTACCGCCGCAGGGTAGAACGTCAAGCCGGCTCTGGCGCGGAGGATCTCGGGGAACCGCGGGAAGGTACGTCATTACGAGCCCGCCGCAGCAGATTACGTACCGTTCTGTACCGGCCCGCAAGAGCGGTGCACTCGTGAGGCCGCCAGGCTGGTGCAGGTAGTCATCCCAGCAGAACCCGCCGAGAATCTTTGCAAGTCTATGAGACGTGCCCGTAGTCGGGCGGCGGGTTGTTGATCGGGATGTCCTCACCGCCGAGGGGGAGGGCCTCTTCCGCTATTTTTCGTCTGTTGCTCGTCCGTTATGCCGGCGGCCGCCGTCCGGGCCGCGCCTCTGGACGAGCGTATCTCCTCGCCCACCTTCTCGGCTAGGCTTTCGCTCCTCGGATGGTTGAAGAGGGTCTCCGCGCCTTCCTGGGTCGCGCTCCGCGCTATGGCGGTCCCGACGCCGCGGCCGGCCCGTATCACCCTACCGGCGGGCTTCTCGTGTACCCGACTCCGGGCGGGGAGTGGCGCTCGCGCGCCAGCCCGGGTCTACTCGTAGAGGCCGGCCTTCTGCTTCTGGGACTCCACCGCCTTCTTTATGCCCCGGGCTTCGGGCAAGGAGAGGCGCTCGAGCTTGTACTGGCGACCCTTGTTGGTCTGTACTGTCAGGGTGCAGTTTACGAAGCCCTTTACGGATACCGCCGACACGTCCCTGAGATCCAGCGTCTCCGTTTGTTTGTTCTGCCAGCCGCTGTGGAGCTCCATGCGCCGCGGGTAGACCTCGACTATGTTGTTGCTGCTCCCCGTCGCCTGGGCAATGGGCCTGTCTTCCAAATCGCTCCTCCTGGGCTTCCGGGTGACCTGGTCTAGTTTGGACGACCCTCTACGACGCCGGACGCGGCAAGACCCCGGAGCCGTAGTCCCGGAGTCTTGCTGCGGTCTGGTCTTGACCTGTCCGGTTAGGCGTTGGACCTGGTGACCTCTGGCCTGCCGGATCCGCCTGCACTACCGTTGCCGGTGCTGGGATGATCCGTCGCGACGAGGCCCTCGGAGTATCCGTAAACTCCGTGCTCGCTGATATCGAGACCGTTCATCTCCTGGTCGGCCTTGACCCGGATGCCGATGGTCGCCTTGAGCAAGGCGAAGACGGCGAACGAGGCTACGAACACGAATGACGCTACAGCTGCCACGGAGAGCGCCTGCACGCCGAGCTGGGCGAGGCCGCCGCCGTAGAACAGGCCCGGCCGGCCGCCGTTTGCCGCCGCGAGCGCCGGGGTTGCGAACAGCCCGGCGGAGAGGGTGCCCCAGACGCCGCCCATACCGTGGGCCGCTATCGCGCCGATGGGGTCGTCTATGCCGATGTTGTCCATGAGTACCATCGTGCCGTACATGACCGCGCCGGCGATGAAGCCTATGACCACCGAGGCCCAGGGGGCAACGAAGGCGCAGGTCGCGGTGATGCCGACCAGGGCCGCTATCGCGCCGTTCGCCGCCATGCCGACGTCCACGTTGCGGCGGTGGAGGTAGCATACGGTCATCGCGCCGATCACGCCTGCCGCGGCGGCCAGGTTGGTGGTGAGGGCTATGTTCGCGATGTCGGGGGTCGCGGCGAGGGTGGAGCCGGGGTTGAAGCCCTGCCAGCCGAGCCACAGGATCAGGACGCCGAGTACGGCGAGCGGCATGTTGTGGCCGGGGATGTTCACGGGGCGGCCGTCATCATCGTACTTGCCGAGCCTGGGGCCGAGGACGATGGTGCCTGCGAGGGCGGCGACCGCGCCCGAGAGGTGCACCACCGTAGAGCCCGCGAAGTCCTGCTTGCCGAGGGCGGAGATCCAGCCCTCTTCGCTCCAGATCCAGTGCGCCACTATCGGGTAGATCACGCCGGCGAAGATGACGGCGAAGATCAGGTACACGCTGAACTTGGTCCGCTCCAGCATCGTGCCCCACACGATCGCGAGTGCGACCATGGCGAACGCGGCCTGGAACAGGAACAGCATCGAGAGCGGTATCGTCCCGGCGTCTATGCCGCCGGTGAGGAAGAAGCCTTCGAGCCCGAAGATGGCGTTGCCCGTACCGAAGGCTATGCCGAAGCCTACGGCCCAGAACATCAGCGCCGCGATAGCCATGTTCGCCAGGATCTTTGCGACGACGCTGCCGACGTTCTTCATCCTGGAGAATCCGACCTCCAGCATGGCGAAGCCCGCCTGCATGAACAGCACCAGCACGAACGCCAGCATCACCCACACCGTGTCCATGATCCCGACCATCTCCTGCATGCTGGGAGAGTCCTGGGCGAATGCCACGGACGGTAGCGCCGTCACCAGTGCCAGTGCGGTAAAGATCGTTAGCGTTATTCGGCGCAAAGCCGTGCCTCCTCGCATCTCATTTACAAGCTGTTGACAGATACCGGACAGCTTATGGATCGCGGTTTTCGAGGTCTTTGGCCCGGCGTACAAATATCGGGCCGCACGTAGCGCCCGGGGTTGTACTCCGTGTCTAGTTATGGTGGTTCAGGGTGTTATTAGGCGGAGTTCGAGGGGTGGGAGGGTGAGTGCCCGAGGAGCTGCATCACCTTTATGCCCAGGGTAAGCTGCTCACGGTCGTGGCTCTTGTCCACGTCGAGGCCGGTAAGCTCTCCGACGCGGTCCAGGCGGTAGCGGATGGTGTGGCGGTGGGCGAAGAGGCCGGTGGCGGTCTTGACTGTTGAGGCGTCGTTGCCGAGGTAGGTCGTGAGGGTGTGGACGAGATCGGTGCCGTAGCGGGAGTCGTAGCCGACCACGGGGGCCAGCGTGTCGCCGTAGAAGGACTCCAGCTCACGGGGGTCCTCCTGCATCACGCGGAACAGGAGCTTGTAGGTGCCGGTCTCCTCGAAGGTCGAGATGGAGGATGGGCCGTGGATCCTGTGCCCGATCTCTAGCGCAACCTCGGCCTCCGAGTAGGCTCCGGTGAGCTCTGAGGGGTCCGGGGCGTAGCGTCCGATGCCGATGGAGACGGTGAGGTCTGGCAGCAGCCCTTTGACGTAGCGTTGTATCCGGGTGGCGAGCCGGTGCGCCCGCTCTGGGAGCTCCTGTTTCGGCGTGGTCTCCGAGGGCGCTAGCAGGAGTATTACGTTATCCGAGCGCGGGCCGGTGAGGAAGTTGGTGAAAAGCTCGCGGGCCTGGAGGCGCACGGCGTCGGCGAGTCGGCGCTTTATCTCCTGGATGGCGGGCTCCTCAAGCTGGCGGCGGCCCAGGTAGCGGGCGAAGTCGTCTATGTCCACGATCAGGGCCAGCGCGCCGCCGGAGAGGTTGGCGCCGAGGTACCCGGCGCGCTGCAGGAGGAGATCCAACGATCCGTGGTGACCGCTTATTAGGTCGTCCACGAAGTCGCCGCGGACGCCGAGCTCGGTCTCCAGCCTCACTCGCTCCTTGTCGAGCTCTCCCTCCAGCGTCCGGCGGGCCCAGTACAGGAGCACGACGTCCTCCGGCCGTAACGGGCTTTCCGAGAGGTCCATCCACAGGTATCCGGCGGGGGAGTCCGGCTTGCCGATGGGGGACCAGAAAGCCTCCTTGTCGCCGACGCGCCACCGCTCGACCGGCACCGAGAGGAACCCGTCGGGCAGGCGGGCGTAGCGGTCGCGGCGCTCGCGGCGGGTCTCCTCGACGCCGAGCCTCCTGGAGGCCCGCAGGCCCTGCTCCTCGATAAACGAGAGTAGCCCTCCGTTCTCCGAGAGGCCCGAGCCGGATGGGCCGGAGGAGCCGCCCAGCAGCCGTCCGACCGCGTCCTCGAGCACGACCTCGCGCCCGAAGAGGCCGGAGACGCGGGAGATCAGATCCTCCAGCGGAGTCCCGTCAACGCCTTCGAGCAGGGTGCGGGCGGAGCTGTGAGAGTGCAGCAGCAGCCGGCTGGTCTCCGTGAACACGGCGAACATGCGCCGCAGGGGCGTCT
This sequence comes from Rubrobacter aplysinae, assembly GCF_001029505.1. Taxonomy (NCBI): domain Bacteria; kingdom Bacillati; phylum Actinomycetota; class Rubrobacteria; order Rubrobacterales; family Rubrobacteraceae; genus Rubrobacter; species Rubrobacter aplysinae. The sequence goes on from NZ_LEKH01000001.1 coordinate 375,792, forward strand.
CGGGGGGGATGGTTACGAGTCCGAGCCCCAGCTCTTCCAGACGCTCCCGGTCCTCCCCGGAGGGCTCCTCTGTCGTGCGCCACACGAGCGCCGGTGCGCCGGCTTCCTCGAGGCTCCGCAGAAACTCCCCATCCAGGGACTCGCGGGAGGTGACCGCCGCCTCCTCGCGCTCCAGCCAGCCCTCCCGCTCCGGTTCCAGGGGGCCGTTCTCGTCAACGGCGAGGCCCCGCACCGGACGCCGGGCGTCGCCGGTGAGCACGCGCCGCGCACCGGCCTCCTCGACCAGGGCCCGGATGAACTCCCCGAGGATCAAGCCCGGCCCCCAGGCGAGCCACGGTCGTCGGTAACGCCGCCAGTCGTATTGATAATCATTATTTCAATATATACGAGAGCCAGGAAGAGTGCCTCGAATGCCCTTCTTGGCCTCGCCGGGGGCCGGAGGGTGGGTTCGGGGGTGTTAGAATCTCGGCCGGCGGTTAGTATCTTTCCGGTGCCCGCAAGCTGTTCGTGCCGTGTGCCGGGGCCGCCTGATAAACAGGACAAACAGTTACGGAGTCACGACGCCGGGCAGGGTCCCCGATGCTACTCGAGGGTAGGCCCGGAGGGGGATGTGGAGATAGCCGACGAGAAGATAGTCGTTAGCGGTGCGCGGGAGCACAACCTGCAGAACGTACACGTCGAGCTCCCACGCGACGAGCTGGTGGTGGTAACCGGGCTCTCGGGCTCGGGTAAATCCTCGCTGGCCTTCGACACCATCTACGCCGAGGGCCAGCGCCGCTACGTGGAGTCCTTGTCCGCTTATGCCCGGCAGTTCCTGGGGCAGATGGACAAGCCAGACGTGGACCACATAGACGGCCTCTCACCGGCGGTCTCCATAGATCAGAAGACCACCTCGAACAACCCGCGCTCGACCGTCGCCACGGTTACCGAGATCTACGACTACCTGCGCCTCCTGTACGCCCGCGCCGGTAGACCTCACTGCCACGTCTGCGGCGAGCCCGTGGCCTCCTCGACGCCGCAGCAGATGGTGGACAAGATCCTGGCGCTCCCCGACCAGGAGCGATTCATGGTCATGGCCCCGGTCGTCCGTAGCCGCAAGGGCGAGCACAAGAAGCTCCTTCAGTCCCTCGCCGACGACGGCTACGCCCGCGTCCGGGTCGACGGGGAGCTGTACGAGCTGCCGGTGGAACTGGAACTCGAAAAGAACCAGCGGCACGACATCGAGGTCGTGGTCGACCGTCTGGTGGTGCGCGAGGGGATAGAGCGGCGGCTGACCGACTCGGTTGAGACGGCGCTGCGGCTCTCGGAGGGCCTGATGATGGTCGAGACGGCCCCCCGCGAAGGCGAGGGCGAGTCCATGCTTTTCTCGGAGAGCTTTACGTGTACCAACTGCGGCGCGTCTATCGCGGAGATACAGCCCCGCACGTTCTCGTTCAACAGCCCGCACGGGGCGTGTGAGCGGTGCGACGGGCTCGGGAGCCGGCTCGAGGTCTCCCCGGAGATGGTCGTGCCGAACGACGAGTTGTCCATAAACGAGGGTGCGATCGTGCCGTGGGCCGGGGCGAACGGGTACCAGTCGAGCGTTCTAAACGCCCTCGTCGAGAAGTTCGGGTTGGACCTGAACACGCCCTGGCGCGAGTTGCCGGAGGAGCACCGGGAGCTGGTGCTGCACGGCACGGACGACGAGCGCATCTACGTCTCGTACCGCAACCGCTTCGGCAAGCAGCGGCAGTACATGACCCATTTCAACGGTGTGGTCGGCAACCTGCAAAGACGTTACGTCGAGACCGACTCCGAGTACCGCCGGGAGCGCATAGAGGAGTTCATGAGCGACGTGCCGTGTCCCAAGTGCGGCGGCGCGCGTCTGAGGCCCGAAGCCCTGGCCGTTACGGTCGGGGGGCGCAACATCGCCGAGCTCACGGAGCTGGGCGTGTCGGAGGCCCAGGGCTTTTTCGAGGGCGTGGAGTTTACCGAGCGGGAGTGGTTGATCGGCGAGCGGGTGGTGAAGGAGATCCGGGAGCGGCTAGGGTTCCTCGTGGACGTGGGTCTCAATTACCTCACGCTCTCGCGGGCCGCCGGGACGCTCTCGGGCGGCGAGGCCCAGCGCATCCGGCTTGCGTCCCAGGTCGGCAGCGGGCTCGTCGGCGTGTTGTACGTGCTGGACGAGCCCTCCATCGGGCTGCACCAGCGCGACAACCGGCGGCTGCTGAACACGCTGGCGCGGCTCAGGGACCTCGGGAACACCCTGATCGTGGTCGAGCACGACGAGGAGACCATCCGCACCGCCGACTACATCGTGGACGTCGGGCCGGGCGCCGGAGTCGGCGGCGGCGAGATCGTGGCCCAGGGCTCCGTCGCCGACATCGAGGCGGTTGACAGCTCCATTACCGGCGACTACCTGGCCGGACGGCGGCGCATCGAGCCGCCCGATGAGCGCCGGGAGCCGACGGGTACGGTCACGGTGCGCGCCGCAAGGGAGAACAACCTGCACGGCGTAGACGCCCCGTTTCCACTAGGCGTGTTCACGTGCGTGACGGGCGTGTCCGGGTCCGGGAAGAGCACGCTGGTGAACGACATCCTGTTCAAGTCGCTGGCCAACCGGGTGAACCGGGGCAAACACCGGCCCGGCAGGCACAATGGGCTCGACGGGGTGGAGAACGTTGACAAGGTAATAGACATAGACCAGTCTCCGATAGGCCGCACCCCGAGGTCGAACCCGGCCACGTATACCAAGGTCTTCGACCACATCCGGCACCTGTTCGCGGCGACGCCGGAGGCCAAGATCCGAGGCTACAAGCCGGGCCGGTTCTCGTTCAACGTCAAGGGCGGCCGGTGCGAGGCGTGCAAGGGGGACGGCCAGATCCGCATCGAGATGCACTTCCTGCCCGACGTGTACGTGCCGTGCGAGGTGTGCAAGGGCCGCCGCTACAACAACGAGACGCTCAAGGCCACCTACAAGGACAAGTCCATCGCCGACGTGCTGGAGATGACTGTAGACGAGGCGTGCGGGTTCTTCGAGCCGGTCCCGGCCATCGCCCGGCGGCTGAACACCCTGCGAGACGTCGGGCTAGGCTACGTGCGGCTCGGGCAGTCGGCGACCACGCTCTCGGGCGGCGAGGCCCAGCGGGTGAAGCTGGCGAGCGAGCTCGGGAAAAGGGCCACGGGCCAGACGGTGTACATCCTGGATGAGCCCACGACGGGCCTGCACTTCGCCGACGTCGAGCGGCTCTTGGGGATACTGCACCGGCTAACGGACGCGGGGAACACCGTGATCGTAATCGAGCACAACCTGGACGTGATCCGGTCCGCCGACCACATACTGGACCTCGGGCCCGAGGGCGGCGACGGCGGAGGCGAGATCGTGGCCTCCGGCACCCCCGAGGAGGTCTCCCGCGTCGAGGCGTCCCACACGGGCCGCTTCCTGCGAGAGCTCCTCCCGGAGGTCGCCGCCGCGAGCTAGGAGTGGGCTTCACGGCACACGTGGACGTGGTCGGAAGCCTCCTGCGGCCTCCCGGGCTGCTCGAGGCGCGGGAGAGACGCGCCCGAGAGGCTATACCTCCCGCGGAGTTCAAGGAGATCGAGGACCGGGCGGTACGGGAGGCGGTCTCACTGCAGGAGCGCGCCGGTCTGCCGGTCGTCACCGACGGTGAGATGCGCCGGGAGTCGTTCCAGAGCCAGATGACCGAGGCCGTCGAAGGCTTCGGGAACCCTGATCTCGACGCCTTCCTCTGGGGTGAGTGGAAGGGCGACGAGGAGGTCGGCGACCGGGAGATACGGCGGCCGGCGGATCTCGGCGTCAGAGAGCGGCTGCGCCGCCGGCGGCACCTGGCGGTGGAGGAGTTCGTCTTTGCCCGCTCCGTGACGGACAGTACTGCCAGGACCATAAAGGTCACCCTTCCAAGCCCGAGCCTGTTCGCCAACCTGTGGTCGCCGGAGGTCTCCGGCGGGGCGTACCCGACGCTGGACGAATTTCTGGAGGACGTGGCGGAGATACTGCGAGAGGAGGTTGCGGAGCTCACACGGCTGGGTGCGGAGTACCTGCAGCTCGACGCGCCGCACTACCCGCTGCTCGTGGAGCCGGAGACCAGGTCCTTCTACGAGGAGCGCGGCTGGGACCTGGACCGCTGGCTCTCCAGAGGCATCGAGCTCGATAATTACGTGATCGGGGGCCGCGAGGACGTCCCCGGCTCCGAAGCCAACGACGTGACGTTCGCCTTCCACCTTTGCCGGGGCAACCAGGGCAGCCGGTGGTTGGTCTCCGGCTCCTACGAGCCGATAGCCCGGCACGTGTTCGGCGGCATACACGCCGAGCGCCTGATGCTGGAGTACGACGACGAGCGATCCGACGGCTTCGAGCCGCTCGCGCACGTGCCGGAGGACAAGGTCGCGGTGCTCGGACTGGTCACCACCAAAAGCCCCCGTCAGGAGAGTGTGGAGGAGCTGCGGCGGCGGGTCGAGGAGGCCCGGGGGTTCGTGGAACTCGACCGTCTTGCGGTAAGCCCGCAGTGCGGGTTCTCGACCTCGACTCTGGGTAACGCCGTGGGCGTGGAGGACGAGGAGCGCAAGCTCGCCACGCTGGTACAGGCCGCCGGTGAGGTCTGGGGCTGAGGCCCTCACGAGGCTCGGGGAGAGGAGCTGGTAAATCTTTCGCAAAGCGGTCTCGTTGAACAGTTGAAAATTGGCGGAGTGGTGCTAATGTATTCGGCGTTATGGCGGTTACGGGACAGAACAGCGGCCGGGGCTCGATAGTAAGCGGTAGCTCGGTCATAGCCGCCGGGCTTGCTTCGGCTCTGGCGGCCGCGGTAACCTCCAGCGCGGGGTGGGCCGGAGGGCTCCTCGGGGCCGCGGTCACCACCATGATCATCACCGGCGGCTCCGCGATCCTGAACGCTTATCTCCAGAGTGCGAAGAGCCGGGTGCAGGCCGCGCCGGGGAACATCCGGGCCGCCGCGCAGCGCGTCAGGCCCCAGGGCGGCCGGGTAGACACTGCACCCGTGGATTCGCCAGAGGGCGGGAAAGGGTTCGTAGAGCGCCTGCGCCGGGCCCTCGGCTGGTTCTCCAGGATTCCCGCCCACCAGCGGCGCTCCATACTCAAGCGAGGCCTCATAGGCGCCGGTGTCGCCTTCGTCATAGGCGTGCTGGCGATAACGGCCATAGAGTTCGGCATCGGTAACAGCCTCTCGTGCGGCATCTGGAGCAACTGTCCCGCTACCTCCGCTCCCGGCTTCAACGGGGGCAATGCCTACACGGCCGAGGGTGCCAGGAGCGGCTACTCTGTACTAGGGGGACGTTCCCTCGGGGGCGGCATAAACTCCCAGGCCTCGCCTTACGAGCAGCCGGGCGGCGGCCTCTTCGGCGGTAATGGTCAGCAGGCTCCGCAGCAGAGCGGGGGCGGGTTGTTCGGAGGCGGTGGCCAGCAGCCCGTCCAGCCCACGCCGCAACAGCCGGTACCCCAGCAGCCCGCGCAGCCACAGCCCACACCGCAACAGCCGGTGCCCCAGCAACCCGCGCAGCCCCAGCCTACGCCGCAGCAGCCGGCACAACCCGCCCCGGCAGAGCCCGCGGTACCACAAACACCCCAGTAATAGAAAAGACACCGGCCCGCCCTACGGCTCGACCGGCTACCCTATCTTTCGGTAGCCGGTCGAGAAGAGACGTCCGTGGCTGACGGGTGCCGGCTTTTCCGGCTTTTCCGGCTTCTAGAAACCTTTCTCCGCCTGCGAGTTGCACAAAACTCGTGTTGGTTTCTACAATGGGCATTGTCTTTTGGGATAGTGGGTAGCCGGGGCTCTGCCGTGGAGCTTGCATGTGCGCCCCCGGGTTTTGAGGAGGAGTCTTGTCGAGAGGGGGCCCGAGATAGAACAGGAACAGCAAGGCGGCGGGCGTAGTCAGTGGGCAACCAGAACCGGATTCATATTCGCGGCCGTTGGCTCGGCCATAGGTCTGGGGAACATCTGGCGTTACCCGGCGGTGGTGTACGAGAACGGCGGCGGGGCCTTTTTGCTGCCGTACTTTATCGCTCTGGTGACCGCGGGCATACCGCTCCTCATCATGGAGTATGCCATCGGCAACAAGTACCGGGCCGCCGGGCCGGGGGCCTACGGGGCCTTGTCGCGCCGGTGGAGCTGGCTCGGCTGGTGGCAGGCGGCGGTCTCGTTCGTTATCGGGACGTACTACATGGTGATCATCGGCTGGGCGATAGGGTTTACCTTCTACGCCTTCGGCACCCGGTGGGGAGGCGGCGGCTCCGGGGAGACCACGGAGGACTTCTTCATCGGCAGCTTCTTGGGGCTGACCGACGGCTTCTGGAGCTTCGGCGGCATCCAGCTAAACGTGCTCATCTTCGCCCTGATAGCGTGGGCCGTCGTTTACACGCTCTTGCAGCTCGGGGTGAAGCGCGGCATCGAGCTTACGAGCCGCATCCTGATACCGCTGCTCGTGGTGATGCTGCTGGCGATAACCATCCGGGGCCTGACCCTGCCGGGGGCGGCGCAGGGGCTGAGCACGCTGCTGACGCCGGATCTCTCGGCGCTCGGGAGCCCCGGCGTGTGGGTGGCCGCCTACGGACAGGTGTTCTTCTCCCTGAGCCTGGCTTTTACGGTCATGATCACGTACGCCAGCTACCTGCCCCGGCGCTCGGAGCTGTCGAACAGCGGCTTCATAATGGCGCTCGCAAACAGCGGCTTCGAGTTTCTCGCCGCGCTCGGCATCTTCAGCGTGCTCGGGTTTCTCGCCACGCAGCAGAACGCCTCGGTCGACGAGGTGGTGCAGAGCGGGGTGATCCTGGCCTTCGTCTCCATACCGGAGATCATCAACCAGTTCCCGGGGCTGAACACGCTCTTCGGGGTCCTGTTCTTCGGCGGCCTGACCTTCGCCGGGCTTACCTCCGCGGTCTCCATCTTCGAGGTCGGCATCGCGGCGGTCGGCGAGAAGTTCAACCTCAGCCGGGCGAAGTCCGTGAACATCGTGTGCGGCGTGGCGTTCGTCGTGAGCATGCTCTACGTGACCAAGGGCGGGCTCTACTATCTGGACACGGTAGACAACTTCATAAACACCTACGGGCTGCTGCTCACTGCGATAGTCGAGGCGCTCTTCGTCGGCTGGGTCGTCCGCCAGCTCCCGCAGCTCCGCCAGCACATCAACGACGGCTCGTACATCAGGCTCGGGTTCTGGTGGGACGTTCTCCTGAAGTTCGTCACCCCTGTGGCGCTTGTCGTGGCCCTCGTACTCAGCACCATAGAGGAGCTCTCGAGCCCCTACGAGGACTACCCGGTCAGCGGGATACTGGTGTTCGGCGTCGGAGCGGTGCTCTTCGCCCTACTGGTCGGTATCGTGCTACACAGGGTTGGTAGACGGAATACGTCGGGCTCCGGGGGAACGCCCCAGGCCACGGACAGCACGAGAGAGGAGGAGTAATGGGCTTCGGCGCGGTAATAATGCTGCTCATCGGGGCGATAGGTCTGTGGGGAGGCTTCGCGCTCGCCGTGGCGCACTTTCTCCGCTCCTCTAACCGGGAGCGCAACGGCAGGGTGAGCTAGGGCAAGCTGGTACGAGCCGGGGACGGCGGGGAGGCCGGATCCTCCCCGCCGCTCTCATTGTGGGCGTGTTTACGGGTGTGTTAAAAGCACCCTTCTAACCATTACTTTCGCGTTACAATCTTTGGGTTGTGTTAGAAGCCGCCCACACTCCGCCGATCCCGAAGGTCCAGAGGGCTTCCGGTTCCGCCAGACCGGTAATAATGCTGGTCCTGGACGGCGTGAGACCGGACATACTAAAGAGCGCCATAGAAGACGGCGCGGCTCCGACGCTTGGCGCGATCTCGGACGGCGGCGAGGCTGCCTGGGACGCGGTGTCCGTGTTCCCGAGCATCACCCCCGCCGCGACCGCCGCGATAGCGACCGGCGAGCCTCCGGCGGGGAGCGGGATCGTGGGCCACTCCTGGCACGACCGCGACGCCGGACGGACTTTCGTGTACGGCGCGATGCGGGAGACGGTGCTTTCGAGCGGCCCGCTCAAGGTCTTCGACAACAACGTGTGGCGCATGAACCGGGACCACCTCTCCGCCCCGACGCTCTTCGAGCGGCTGGACGAGCGCGGGGTGGACGGAGCGTGCGTGCACTTCCCGATCCGGCGCGGCCCCCACGAGCATCCCGTGCGGCTGAGGTCCGTGAGGGGCGTCTCCAGGACCGGGGATTATCTCGGCGGCTCGGTCGGCGGCCCGCGCGAGTATTACATGGGAGACCTGTTCCACACCCGCAGGACCGAGGCCAACGGCCGGGACGGTAGCGGCGGGATGCTGCACTCCGCCGGGATCAACGACGAGCACGCCGCGGAGGTCGGGGCGATGCTCCTGCGCGAGGAGGTCGCGCCGTTCAACCTCGTGTACTTCTTCAAGGGCGACTCCGTTACCCACCACAAGGGTCTCGGGGCGCAGCGGCGCTGGATCGAGCAGGCGGACAGGTACGTGGCCCGGATCTTCGAGGCCGCGGGCGGGACCGAGCGGGTTCTCTCGGAGTACGCCGTGCTCGCCCTGTCGGATCACGGCCACAATCCCCTTATAGATGACGCCCGGCGTTCCCGCTACGTGAACCTGGACGCCGCGCTTCCAGAGGCGCTGCCTATCTCCTCTCGTTCCCGGCTCCATCGGGAGGATGACGTCCTGACTCTGCCAAACGGCCGGGCCGCGTTCCTGTACCTCGGGGAGAAGGTCAGCCGCGAGGCCGTGGCCGGGAGCTTGGCTCCTTCGCGGGGCGTGGACCTCGCCGCCTGGCAGGAGGGGGGGAGCGTGCGGGTGCTGCGTGGCGGCCGGGAGCTCTCCTTCCGGCCGGCGGCCGCAGCGGACGCGGGTACGGTAGACGAGGCCGGCCGGAGCTGGCATCTCGACGGCGACCCCGGGGCCCTGGATCTCTCCGTGTCGCGGACCGGTATCTCCTACGGGGAGTACCCGGAGGCCCTGGAGCGGCTCTGGGGCGGTGTAGGCTCCTCGCGCACCGGGGACGTGGTGCTCTCCGCGACGCCGGGCCATACCTTCGGGGAGATCTCCGGGGGCTTTCACAAGGCCAGCGACCACGGCTCTCTGCACGCCAGCGACTCACACATCTTCGCGCTGGCGAGCGGGATACCCGTCCCGCGCAGGATCACGGACGTCGCTCCGATACTCCTCTCCCACTTCGCGGGCGCGAGGCGGCTTGGCTTCTAACGGAGCCTCCGGCAAGAGCGGCGGTAAGAGCGGCGGGAATGGCGCGGAGGATGAGAGGAGCATCTCGCCCAGCAGCCGGCGCTCTTTCGGATGCGTAACCTGGGTGAACATGGCGATGCTCGCCTTTCTCGCCTCTGCCTACGTGCTCCCGCTGCCGTTGCGGTTTCTGGGCGGAACGATGGAGATCGTGCCGACCGCCATCCCGTTCAGGCTCACGCTGTTTGGCCTGGTGATGTTTCTGCCCGGGCTCGCGCTCGGGGCGGTGCTCGGCAAGCGGACCTACCGGGCCGAGCGGTGGCGGGCGACCCGCGCCGGAGCCGGAATAGGCGCGGTTATAGGCTGGACCAGCTTCTTCTTCGTGGACCGGGTCGGCGCGTATGTGATCCCGGTCTGGGAGAGGTTTTTCGAGGCGGGGGATGCGTTGCTGTATGCGTTCGGCGCCCTGTCCGTCGTGGCGGCCTTGGGAGTGCTATACGCACTGTTCTCCAGGGATGATTACCGCCGGCGCAGGGTGGCCGCTTTTGCGGGAGCCGGTCTCGTGTTCGGGGCGGGGCTGGTCGTGCTGGTCGCGGGCTTCGACATGGCCGGACTCGTGGCCGCGCTGCTCTCGACCGGAGCCGGGGCCATTGGCGGCTGGGTCGCCGGGATAGGCTACGCCCGGGCCGGGGGCAACGAGATGATCCCACCCGGAGCCGTGCTCCGCGAGCCCGAGCCCACTCAAGACCGGGGCTCCGGGAGAAGATAACTGGAACGATCTAGAAGTCGTAACAGTAGTGGATCATAGACCAAAACCTTCATAAGAGTTCGCGCCGGTGGGGTGTAGTCGGTGCTAAGGGCCTCCTTCTCGGCGGTAGTGAGCCCAGCGGTGACGGATGAGTCTGTTTACAGCGGTAATCATCTCGGAGAAAGGTTAATCAGAGGTCGAAGATCGGTTTCTCACGCTCGGTACGCCGTACCAGCCTCTTGTGGGCGTTGAACCGAGAGTTGGTTCATTCCGTGTAGGGCGGATGGATGCAACCGGAGTTGGCTCTCCTTCTCTCTCCACCGGTGCAGCCTATAGGTTTGAGCTGGAGGTTGCTAAAGAAAAAGGTAACGTTTGTGTGACAGATGAGTCTCCTCTAGCCTGTTTTCATGAAATCCTTTACCTACGCGATTTTTCAACCGTCGGGGCATACCGGAAAAGGCTCAGACATAGTTGATATAGAGTAAGGTTACCCACGAGATTGTAATTCGATGTTTTAGTTCGTGAACATTTCCGGAGCTGGACGCTACTAACCTGGTAGATGGATGGTTTGTACGCATGGCACGGAGTTTCACGGAAGGATTGGTCGGTGAGAGAGCGGCCGGCGGATACGGATCGGCTGCTAATCCAACGTCTTGCCCGTGGTGAGGCGAGGGCGCTGGACGAGCTGTATGGCCGATTCGGAGGGGTGTTGTTCGGCTACCTGCTCGCTTTGAGCCCGCACCGGGAGGCTGCCGAGGAGATTCTGCAGGATACCTTCGTCGCGGCGTGGAGGGCTGCGGGCAGTTTCGAGGGTAGATCCTCCGTAAAGACCTGGCTGTTTGCTATCGCCCGGCGGAGGGCGCACGAGGCGCTCCGCCGCAGATCCCTACCCCTCAACGACGAGGGCGAGCTAGAGGCGCTGGCGGATCGGGAGCCGGATCCGGAGAAGGCCTCGCTGACCGGGGAGAGCGAAAGAGAGCTTGCGGACTGCATCTCTCGCCTGTCCTCCAGCCAGCGCGAGGCGCTGGTACTGGTGTTCTTCCAAGAGTTCTCCTACGCGGAGACAGCCGAGGTGCTCGGCGTGCCGATAGGGACGGTTAAGAGCCGCCTGTCGAACGCCAAGCGCTCCCTCCGCACTCTGATGACCGATCCGGAGGGCCCGGGGCCAAACCACGCTACTCGAGGTAAAGAAGAGCGTAAGAGAGGCGATGACGATGTTTGAGCCAGGTTCCGGCTACTACTGTAACTCCTGTGGTCGGACTAGAGAGTCATTGCCGGAGTACGTAAACGGCGCACTGGACAGCCGGGCGAGCACCGCAGTGAGCGAGCATCTGCGAGGTTGCGAAGCCTGCCGGAGGGAGCTCGCATCTTGGGAGGAGATCGCCCACGTCGCACGGGAGGTCCAGGAGGGCGCCCCGCAGCCGGGTGAGCACGTCATGGCGGAGGTGCGGAGGCTCATCGGCGAGGAGGAAGTCTCTCATAGTCGCGAGACCGCGAGCACCACCCGGCGTATACGGCACCCGTGGAGGGAAGTTTCCCTGGCGTGGCAGCTCCTTTCGGGGCAGGTTCGTCTGATCCGCCGGGAGAGTTGGGCAGCCTCCGCGCTGACCCTTGTCATAGGGTTCTTCGTGGAGCTCGCTCTTGGCGGGCAAGCGGCGCCGCCCGGGCTCGCGCTGGCCGTGTTCGCGCCGGTGGTGGCCGCATTGGGGGTCGCCTTCATCTACGGTCCAGAGAACGACCCCTCGCTAGAGGTGGTCCTCTCGACCCCGACGCCGCCCCAGCTAGTGTTGCTCGCGCGCCTGACGCTCGTGTACGCCTACGATCTCGCGCTGCTGCTCCTCGCCTCGTCGGTCCTGGCGGCTTTCGAGGGAGGCTCCGGATTGTGGGGGATGATCTCGCTGTGGGTGGGTCCCATGCTCTTCCTTTCTGCGCTTACCTTGCTGGTCTCTCTCACGTTCGGCACCGCCAGCGCCGTAATCGTCGCGATGTGCCTGTGGGCGAGCCGGATCGCGGCAGCCGCGGCCGAGAATACCGCAGTCCCTGAACTGCCCCGGACGCTCGCGCTTACGCAGTCCTTCTGGAGCGCGGACGCGGCGCTCGTGGTCGTGGGTGCGCTGATGATCCTCTTCACCGTGGTGTGTGTGCCGTATGTGTCCAGAACAGGGAGGGTGGCGTAGATGGCGAACGTGAAAATGAGCGCAAAGAAGAGAGTAAAGACGAGGGCGACCTTGCTACCCGGATGGCTCGGCTACGAGTTTCGTCGCGTCGGCGCCGCGGCCCTCGCCACACCCCTGGTGGTCGGTGCGCTCTTCGTAGCGGCCTCCGCGCTCATGGCACTCTCCGGTGCGGAGAAGGAGCAGATGGCGGGGTACCTTACGGCCGGACTGGAGATCATCCTGCCGCTCGCCACGGGCATCGCCGTCGGCAGGGTCGTCTCCGAGGAGCCCGTCGTGGAGTTGCAGCTAACGCTGTGGACAGGCTACCAGCGGGCCCTCCTGAGACGCCTCGGTCTGCTGATAGCCTGGACCATCTCGGTCGGACTGGCGTGGGCGGCCCTACTGGGTCTGGCGGGGATGTGGGCCGTGCCGGGCTCTTTCCTGATCGGCCAGCTGGGTTGGCTCGCGCCTCTGTGCTGGTTCTTCTCTCTCGGGGCGCTCCTGGCGCTCGTCTTGCGCAGTTCGACCGCGAGCAGCGCCGTGCTCGGTGGGGTCTGGCTCTTCGAGCTGATGCTGGGCGGGTTGTTCTACACCACCGACTGGCTGAGACCCATATTCCTGTTCGCCACGACCTTCACCCCGGCGGCGGACTACTGGGCCTTCAACCGCCTCGTCCTGATCGCCATCTCCATCGTGCTGGGTGTCGTGTTCTGGGCGCTGCTTAGAAGATCCGAGCTCGTGTCCAACCTCTCCAATGGGAGCGAGACATGAAAAAGAGTAGAGCCGAGAAAAGAGCTACGAACATCTCCAGTGCCTCTGGCGCGGATGGCGTGGCTGCGGCGGCGGTTGCGGGCAGCGCCCTGTACGAGTTCCGGATGCAGATTCGCCGGAAGGCGGTCTGGGTCGTGCTGGCCCTCTTTAGCCTGTGGGCGCTAACGGGTAATAACAACCCCTGGGACTTCCCGCCCGCAGCGTCGCTGACGGACGTGGTCGTCACCTGGGCAGGAGTGGTGCAGCTGTTCATGCCCATAGCCTTGGGCTGCATGATAGCCGACAGGCTGCCGCGAGACCGGCGGACTGGGGTCTCCGAGCTGCTCGACACCCTTCCAGCCTCTCCGGGAGGCAGGCTGGTGGGCAAGTATCTCGGGGCCACGCTAGCCACCACCGTGCCCGTCTTCATCCTCTACGCCGCCGGGATAGCCTACGTGGTAGTAGATAGGGGTGAGTGGCTGGCCGTGCCGCTGGCGCTCGCCGCCTTCGCCGCCGTTAACATCCCCGGTCTGCTCTTCGTGGGGGCGTTCTCCGTGGCCTGCCCGACGCTCTTGCGGGTCCCGCTGTATCAGTTCCTGTTCGTGGGCTACTGGTTCTGGGGCAACGCGCTGAACCCTGACAGTCCGATCCCGACCCTGAGCGGAACCTGGCTCACGCCGGCAGGAGGATATATGAGCTCCGGATTCTTCGGGGTGCCGGGAATTTACATCAGCCAGGCCGAGCCCTGGGAAGGCGTGGTGAGCATCGCCCTGCTCCTGGGGCTGGCGGCTATGGCGTTGTTGACCGCCCATTACTACCTACATTGGCGGAAAAGCCGGAGATGATGAAGAGCACTCATCAGAGAAAGAAAGGTGCGAATCATGGAGATCGTGCTAGAGGGAGTGAGCAAGGGTTATGGCCGCGGAGCTCGGGCCTTATCGTCTGTGGACCTGACCATAGGCGGGGGGATGTACGGCCTGCTCGGGCCCAACGGGGCCGGTAAGACTACGCTGATGAAGATTCTCGCAGGCATCATAAAGCCTACCTCCGGCTCCGTTCGGATCGGTGGCCACGACTGCAACACCGAGGCCGGGCGCAGGGCCGTCAAGCGTGGGCTTGGCTACCTGCCGCAGGAGCTGGGGCTCTACCCGGACCTTTCGGCGGGTGAGTTTCTGGACTACGTGGGCATACTCAAGGGATTGGAGAACAAGGCGCAAAGACACGACAGAGTAGAGCATCTACTCGCCACGGTCGGCCTCGAGGAGGTGCGTAACCGCAAGCTCAAGGGTTTCTCCGGGGGCATGAAGCGCCGCGTGGGGATAGCCCAGGCTCTCTTGAACGACCCGGGGCTTCTGATCGTCGACGAGCCCACCGCCGGGCTCGATCCCGAGGAGCGCATCCGTTTCAGGAACCTCCTCTCCGAGCTCGCCGCTGAGAGGACCGTCTTGCTCTCCACCCACATAGTAGAGGACGTCGCACAGACCGGCCGCCAACTGTGCGTGCTCGTCGGCGGTGAGATCCTGTTCCAGGGTACTACCCCGGAGCTTATCGAGGCGGCGCAAGGTAAGGTGTGGACCATAGACACCGACGGCCCCCGGCCCGGGGGAGACCTCACGGTTGTCTCCACCCTACACCTGGGAGAGTCCGTGCGCTACCGGGTTGTGGGCGAGCCAGGGAGCGTACCAGAGGCCTCGGCCGCTGATCCAAGCCTTGAAGACGGCTACGTGTGGCTGATGCGCAAAAGCCGGGTCACAGAGCTCGCATAGAGCTTTTGTAGAGATCCCCGCTGCCTTGACCTCCTTCGGGCACTTCGCGCGCCCCATTCCCCGGCGGCTATCCTCATTCTCTATTAGCTGCCGAGGTATGAGGTGACGCACGGGACGATAGACTAAAGGTATGGCGGCTTCCAGCCACATCTTTAATGACCGGCTCGACGCCGGGAGGAGGCTTGCCCGGCTGCTGGAGGGTTACCGCGAGGAGTCGCCGGTCGTGTACGCCCTGCCGCGCGGCGGGGTGCCGGTAGGGTATGAGATCTCCCGCTTCCTCGGAGCGCCGCTCGAGGTGCTCGTCTCGCGCAAGCTCGGCGCGCCCGGACAGCCGGAGCTCGGCATCGGCGCGGTTACCTCCGACGGGGTGAGGTTCCTCAACCGGACGATGGTGGAGCATCTCGGCGTCTCCGAGGAGTACGTCGAGCGCGTTACGGCGGAGGAGTCCGAGGAGGCGGACCGCCGGGCCCGGTTGCTAAGGGGGGAACATCCCGAGCTAGAGGCCCGGGGCCGCACCGCGATAATCGTGGACGACGGCCTGGCGACCGGTGCTACGGCCCGCGCCGCCGTAGAGTCCCTACGCCGGAGAGAGGCGAGGCGCATCGTGCTCGCCGTACCCGTGTGCGCCGCGCAGACGGAGGCCGAGATGCTGTCTGAGGCGGACGATCTGGTCTCCCTGGAGCTCCCCGAGAGCCTCGGGGCGATAGGGTTCTGGTACCGGGATTTCACCCAGATCACCGACGAGGAGGCCCTGGATCTCCTGCGGCGCACGAGGTCCGGCTGAGGTCGAGGCCCGCCCCCGCGCCGCGATATAATCCGGTACATGCCGCGCAACGATTACCCTGATAGATCCCACCTCCCGAACTCCCCCGGCGTTTACCTCTTCGAGGACGCCGAGGGCAAGGTCGTCTACGTCGGCAAGGCCAAGAACCTCAGGAGCCGCGTCGCCAACTACTTTACGAAGTCCGGCGACGGGCGGCCCAAGATCTCCGAGCTGCGCGAGATCGTGGAGCGGATAGACTTTATCGCCACCCGCACCGAGACCGAGGCGCTCGTCCTGGAGTCGAACCTCATAAAGCGTCATCGGCCCCGGTTCAACGCCTCGCTAAAGGACGACAAGAGCTACCCTTACATCGTCGTGACCACCGGCGACGAGTACCCGCGCGTGTTTTCGAGCCGGGGTGTGCGCGACCCTCGGCACCGCTACTTCGGCCCGTTCCCCTCCGCGGGGGCGGTACACGCCACCCTGGACGTCCTGAACAAGACCTTCCCGTTCCGCAAGTGCCGGGGCCCGGAGCCCGGCCGCAAGAGCGGCGTGCCGTGCCTGAACTACCACATCGGGCGCTCCGTCGCGCCGTGCATCGGGGCGGTCACCAAGGAGGAGTACGACGGGATTATCTCGGACGTGATCTCCTTTCTCGAAGGCCGGGTGGACGGCCTGATCCGGGAACGCCAGCAGAGGATGGAGGCCGCCTCTAAAGAGATGGACTTCGAGATGGCCGCAAAGCTGCGCGACGAGCTTGAGTCGTTGCGCTACGTGCGCGAGCGCCAGCAGGCCACCATCGCCAGCGAGGACGCCTTCGACGCGTTCGGGGTCTATGCCGAGGGCGAGACGGCCTGCGTGCAGGTCTTCGCCGTGCGGGGCGGTCAGATCTCCCGCCGCGACTCCTTTCTCCTGGACAACTACGGCGAGTCCTCGCCGGAGCGGATCGCGCTCTCCTTCGCGCCGCAGTACTACGAGACCGCCGCCGTCCCCCGAGAGGTCCTCCTCCGCACCGACGCCCCCGAGGACGAGCTCGCCCCGCTCTCCGAGCACCTCTCCGGGCAGCGGGGATCGGGCGTCACCGTGCGCCAGCCGCAGCGGGGCGACCGTCGCCGCATCCTGGAGCTTGCCGAGCGCAACGCCGAGCTGAACCTCGGCCACGAGCGGGCGCTGGACGAGGCCCGCCGCGACCGGGTCGCCTCCACGCTGGACAACCTCATGGAGGAGCTAGCCCTGCCAAAGCTCCCGCTGCGCGTGGAGTGCTACGACATCTCAAACACGATGGGCACCAACTCCGTGGCCTCGATGGTCGTCTTCCAGGGCGGGCGTCCGGCCAAGGATCAGTACCGGCGGTTCAAGATCGGCACCGTCGAGGGCCCGGACGACTTCGCCAGCATGGCCGAGACGATCCGGCGCAGGCTCGAACGCCTGAAACAGGGCGACGAGAAGTTCTCCCCGGCCCCGGACCTGATGCTCCTCGACGGCGGCAAGGGACAGCTCTCCGCCGTATCGGAGGTGTTCGAGGAGCTCGGGGTGGGGGAGGAGCTGCCGGACATCGCACTGCGCTCGCTCGCCAAGCGCGACGAGGAGGTCTTCGAGCCGGGCCGCCCGGAGCCCGTGATCCTGACCCGCGACTCCGCCGAGCTTCACCTGCTGCAGCGGGTACGCGACGAGGCCCACCGCTTCGCCAACGCCTATCACCGCAAGCTGCGCGGCAAGGAAATGACCGCCTCGGCCCTGGACGAGCTGCCCGGCATCGGACCGGGCCGCAAGAAGCGAATCCTGGAGCATTTCGGCTCGCCGGAGGCCTTCTTCGAGGCCCCGCTGGAGGAGATAGAGTCCGTCCCCGGCCTTCCCACCCGGGTCGCCCGCGACCTCCACACCCGGCTGCACCGCTAGCCGGAGCCCATTCGTATACGTTGTATACTCGGACATACTCGAAAGTGGACGCCGGGCGGCGTCCGCTCTCCGCGGATGATCGGGGGTAAGCTGAGTGGAGAAGGTCCAAAAGCCCCAGAAACTCCAGGAAACGGGGTCGGAACGGTCCGCCGGGAGGCGCATCATTATCGTGACCGGGCTATCCGGCTCCGGTAAGTCCACCGCGCTCAAGGCTTTCGAGGACACGGGCTACTACTGCATAGACAACCTGCCGCCGAAGGTGATCCCGGACGTGCTCGCCACTGCGAGCCAGCCCCACGGAGAAGCCGAGATGGTCGGTGACGTGGTGGTGGCGATGGACATCCGGGGCCTGCGACACTTCGGGGGGGAGATCCGGGAGGGCCTGGAGCTCGTAGAAGACCGGCCGGGCTGGGAGCCGCAGATAATCTTCATAGAGGCCGACGACCAGACCCTCGTCCGGCGCTACAAGGAGAGCCGCCGCCCGCACCCCGCCGCCAGAGGGGGTGACGTGCTCTCCGCCATCCAGAAAGAGCGCGGCGACCTCGCGGCCCTGCGCGAGCGGGCCGACGTCGTCGTGGACACCTCCGGCCTGTCGGCGGCGGAGCTGCGGCTGCGGTTCGGTGAGCTGGCGGGCTCCGACTCGTCTCTCGGACGTCTGACCGTTAGCGTGATCTCCTTCGGCTTCAAGCACGGCTCACCGCTGGACGCGGACATGATGCTGGACGTGCGCTTCCTGCCCAACCCGCACTACGACCCGGACCTGCGGCCCCTCACCGGATGGGATGCCCCGGTGCGGGACGCCGTGCTCGATTCGGAGGGCTGTGAGGAGTTTCTAGAGCGGACCTGCGGCCTACTGGAGTTCCTGATCCCCCGCTACACCGCCGAGGGCAAGTCCTACTTCACCATCGGTATCGGCTGTACCGGCGGCCGCCACCGCTCCGTGACCATCGCCGCGGAGCTCGCCCGACGTCTGGGTGAGTCGTCCGAAGTACAGCCGATACAGCCGTTCGTCCGGCACCGGGACCTTGAGCGTCGCGGCTAGGGCTAACCCTCGCCACTCTCGAAGCCCGGATACAGCGACATGCCGCCGTCCACGAAGAGCGTCGCGCCGGTGACGTAGGAGGCCTCGTCGGAGACGAGAAAGGCGACGCACGCGGCGACCTCGGCGCTCTCCCCGACGCGGTCCCAGGGTATGAGCGCTTCCAGACTGGCCCGGGACTCCGGATCCTGTAGCTTTTCCTCGTTCTCTGGGGTGGCGATCGCCCCGGGGGCGACGGCGTTTACCCTTATCCCCCGGCTCGCGAACTCCAGCGCGAGTGACTCGGTCAGCAGCTTGAGTCCGCCCTTGGAGGCGGAATAGTGGGCGAAGCGGGGCCAGGGGATGATCTGGTGCACGCTCGACATGTTGACGACCACGCCGCCGCCGCGCTCGACCATGCCGCCGATGATCTCCCGGCTCACCAGGAAAGCGCCGCCCATGTTCACCGAGACCACCTGCTCCCAGTCCGCGAGGCTCATCTGGAGGAACGGGCGCTCGCTCTGGGTCCCGGCGTTGTTGACCAGGATGTCCGGCGGGCCGAGGCTCTGCTCCGTCTCCCGCACGAGCCGCCGCACCTCCTCCTCGCTTGAGACGTCGCCTTGCACGGCGACAGCCCGGCCTCCTGAATCCTCGATGCGGCCCACGGCCTGCCGCGCGCCCTCCTCGTCGGAGCGGTAGTTCACGGCGACCGCCGCGCCCTCCTCCCCCAGCCGGGCGGCGGTCTCGAAGCCGATGCCGCTCGACGCCCCTGTCACGAGCGCCGTCTTTCCCGCCAGCCTGCCGTTTCCGGGCCGCTGCGCCTCTGCCATCTCTACCTCCCGTATCGGGTAACAGGGGCCTGTAATGTACGCCTCTGGTGGCAGGTATACTAACCTGCTGTGGAGCAGGCACGGGGCGAACAGGCACTTCGGGTGGTGGCCTTTGGCGGCGGGACGGGGCTGCCCGTGCTGTTACGGGGGCTCAAGGATACCGGCGCCGACCTTACCGCCGTGGTCACGGTAACGGACGATGGAGGGTCCAGCGGCCGGCTGCGTCAGGAGCTCGGTATCTCGCCGCCGGGGGACGTGCGCAACTGTCTGGTCGCCCTCTCCGAACGGAGCGGGCTCACCGAGGTCTTCGAGTACCGCTTCGCCGGGTCCGGGACCGGGGATCTCGCGGATCACGCCGTCGGGAACATCATTATCGCCGCCCTCTCGGACATGGGGGGCGGCTTCGTGCAGGGTGTGGAGCAGGCGGCCCAATTCTTGAGGGTGAGGGGCCGGGTGTACCCGGCCGCCGTCGAGAGCCTGACGCTCGTCGTCTCCTACGAGGATGGGGGCCTCGCCCGCGGAGAGACCGCGGCGGTCGCGGGGGGGAAGAGGATCTCGCGCGTCGCCGTCGAGCCGGAGGATACGCCCGCCCCGGAGGCGGTGCTCGAAGCAGTACGTGCCGCCGACGTGGTCGTGCTGAGCCCCGGCAGCCTGTTCACGAGCACCATACCGGCTCTGCTCGGCGGCGGCGTGAGACAGGCGCTCGCAGGGTTCGCGGGGCCTGTGGTGTACGTCGCCAACGTAATGACCCAGAAGGGCGAGACGGACGGCTTCTCGGTGGCGGAGCACCTCCGGGCCATAGCGGACCACGCCGGGCCGGTGGTAACGGACGTGCTGGTCCACGGCACGGAGCTGCCCGAGGCCACCCTCTCGCGCTACAGGAGCGAGGGCGCCGCGCCGGTCGAGGTGGACCGGGCAGAGGTGGAGCGGCTCGGCGTGAGGCTGCACGAGAGGGAGCTCGTCTCACCCGGCGACGACGGGCGCGGGGTTCGTCACGACCCGGAGAGGCTCGCCACGGAGGTACGGAGGATTGGCCTCCTACGCCGCTGAGCTACGGCGCCTCCTGGCTGCCGAGACCTCCGGCGCCGGCTTCTCGAAGGCGTCCGCCGCGAGACGCTCGCCCCGGTGGACCGCAGAGCTCGCCGGTCTGGTGCACGGCTCCGGCGGCCTGGGTGACGGGCCACAGGTTCTCGGCGTAAGCACGCCGAGCGCCTCCGTGGCACGCTCGGCGGCGCGGCTGCTGCGCTCGGAGTTTGGCCTGGAGCCCCGGTTGGAAGACCGGCGCGGAACGACCTCTGATCGGGGCAGCTTCGCCCGCGCCCGCTACGTTGTGGTAGCGGACGGCAACCGGGCGCTCCAGGCCGACGAGGAGCTGGGGGCCCTCGCCGCCGCGCTCAAGGCCCGCTCCGCGCCGGGGGAGAGGGGCACGGCCTACCTGCGCGGGGCGTTCCAGGTCGCGGGCTCCCTGGCCGCGCCCGGCTACCGGCGCGGACACCACCTGGAGTTTGCCCACCGCGACGAGGCTTTCGTGCGGCTCGTGGCCTCGCTTTCGCGCGCCCCGCTCGCCGTGGTCCGCCGGCGCGGCCACCACGTCGCCTACACCAAGAGCGCCGACGGGGTAACGACCGTCCTCGCCCAGCTCGGGCTGCACGAGGCCGTGCTGGATTACGAGGCCCGGGCCGTCCTGGGTGAGGCGAAGGCCAACGCCAACCGCGTCACCAACTTCGACGCCGCGAACGCCGGGCGCGTGGCCCGCTCCGCCGCCCGCCAGCAGGAGGCCCTGCAACGCCTCGACCCCTCCGGGCTGCCGCGGGCCCTGGGGGAGATGCTCGCGCTCCGGCTGGAGAACCCCGACGCCTCGCTCTCCGAGCTGGCCCGCCTCGGGGGCATTACCAAGAGCGCGGCCAACCACCGTCTCAGGCGGCTGCTCGACGCCTCCGAGTCGGGCGGCGCGGAGTAAACGGAGTAAATGTAGCTCCCCGCACGGCCTGCTCGACACGGCGGCTGGTCCCTGGTGACCGCGACCACTCGGGAACCGCCATAGGGCTGTTAATAGCCGGGATTATCGGGCACAATATGCGGGCGTGTGAGTGATGTACGAGTACCAACTACAGAGGGGAGGCCGGTTAGATGGCCGTAAAAATAGGAATCAACGGTTTTGGCCGCATAGGCATGATGGTCGCCAAGGCGGCGATACAAAGCGGCAACGACGTGGAGATAGTAGGCATCAACGACCTGATGCCGATGGAGAGCCTGGCGCTACTCTTCCAGCGCGACTCCACCCACGGGATCTGGGACGAGAAGGTAAGCGTGGAGGGCGACTCCCTTCGCATCGGGGACCGCAAGATCAAGACCTTCACCGAGCGCAACCCGGCGGACATCCCGTGGGGTGAGCAGGGCGCGGACGTGGTGGTCGAGGCCAGCGGCGTGTTCACCGACCGCGGCAGCGCCTCCGGACATCTCGAAGGCGGGGCCAAGAAGGTCGTGATAAGCGCGCCGGCCAAGGGCGTTGACTCGACCTTCGTCTACGACGTGAACCACGAGAGCTACGACCCGGACAACCACCACGTCGTCTCCAACGCGAGCTGCACCACCAACTGCATAATCCCGCTGGTGACCGTGCTGCAGGAGAGCTTCGGCGTCGAGTCCGGCTACATGACCACGGTACACGCCTTCACAAATGACCAGAGCCTCCTCGACGCGGCCCACAAGGACCCGCGCCGCGCCCGCTCGGCCCCCCAGAACATCATCCCGACCTCCACGGGTGCGGCGCAGCTGGCCGGTGAGATCTACCCGGACCTCAAGGGCAAGGTGGACGGCATGGCGATGCGTGTCCCCGTCGCCGACGGCTCCATAACCGACTTCGTGGCCCAGCTTGGTCAGGAGGTAACGGCGGATCAGGTCAACGACGCCTTCAAGCAGGCCGCCGACGGCAGCATGTCTCACATCCTGGAGTACTCGAACGCCCCGCTGGTCTCCTCGGACATCGTCGGCAATCCCTCTTCCTGCGTCTTCGACTCGCTGCTTACGATGGCGAGCGGGCGCTCGGTGAAGGTGCTCGGCTGGTACGACAACGAGTGGGGCTACTCTAACCGCACGGTAGACCTCGCCCGCTACATCGGCGAGAGCCTGTAGGTAGCTTCCGGCGGTCAGCGGTCGGTGGTCAACCGATCCCGCTCTCGACGCGGCCGGGTTGCGAATGCGTGACCCGGTCGCATCGTATCTACCGGCAAGCTGAAAGCTGATCGCGCCGACTGTAGAGGGCCAGAGGGAGGCAACAGCATGAACAAGCGGAGCGTCAAGGATCTAGACCTCGCGGGTAAGCGGGTCTTGGTGCGGGTGGACTTCAACGTGCCCGTCAAGGACGGCCGCGTAACGGACGACACCCGCATCCGGCGGGCGCTGCCGACGATCCGGTATCTGATCTCGGAGGGCGCGCGTCCGATCCTGATCTCACACCTCGGACGCCCCAAGGGCGAGCCGGACCCGAAGTACTCCATGGACCCGGTCTCTCGCCGCCTCGGAGAATTGCTGGAGCTCCAGGTCAACAAGCTCGACGCCGCGGTCGGCGAGGAGGTCGAGCGCCAGCTACAGGAGTGGGACGGTCAGGGCGTGGTGCTGCTCGAAAACTCCCGCTTCTATCCGGGAGAGACCGACAACGACCCGGAGCTCGCCCGCCAGCTCGCCCGTCTCGCCGACGCCTACGTGGACGACGCCTTCGGCGCGGCCCACCGGGCGCATGCCACCACCTACGGCGTCGCCGAGCACCTGCCCTCCGCCGCCGGGCTACTCATGCAGGAGGAGATAGACAACCTCGAACGCGTCCTCAGCCACCCCGAGCGCCCGATGGTCGCCATACTCGGCGGGGCGAAGGTCTCCGACAAGCTCTCTGTCATAGAAAGCCTGCTCGGCTCGGCCGACACCCTGCTAATAGGCGGGGCGATGTGCTTTACGTTCTTCAAGGCCCGGGGCTACGAGGTCGGAAAATCTCTGGTCGAGGACGAGTATCTCGACGAGGCCCGCCGCCTCATGGACGAAGCCGGCGATAGGCTCGTGCTACCGGTGGACGTGGTAGTAGCGGGCGAGATGAGCGAGAGCGCCGAGAGCCGGGCCGTCGAGGCGGACAAGATCCCCCCCGACATGATGGGCCTGGATGTAAGCCTCGGCACCGTCGGGCTGTTCCGGGGCCACATTGAGAACGCCGCCACCGTGTTCTGGAACGGCCCGATGGGCGTGTTCGAGATAGAGGCCTTCGCCAAGGGCACCGAGGGCGTGGCCCAGGCGGTGGCCGAGAGCCCCGCGATGAGCGTGGTCGGCGGCGGCGACTCGGTTGCCGCCGTCTCGAAACTTGGCCTCGAAGACGAGATGGGCTTCATATCCACCGGAGGCGGGGCCTCGCTGGAGTACGTCGAAGGACAGGAGCTGCCCGGAATAGCCGTGCTGCCGGACGAGTCTGATAAGGGGGAGAGCTAATGGCGACGACGCGACGCCCGATGATGGCCGCGAACTGGAAGATGAACAAGACGGTAGTCGAAGCCGAGCAGTACATGGCCGCCCTGCTGCCCCGCGTCGCCGGGGCCGAGGGGGTAGACGTTGCGGTGTACGCGCCGTTTACCAGCCTGCCGGCCGTCGCCCGCATGGCCGAGGACTCGGAGGTGATCCCCGGAGCCCAGAACTTCTATCACGAGGATTCCGGGGCGTTTACCGGCGAGATCTCCGCGCCGATGCTCCTGGACCTCGGCATCGGCTCGGTGGTCGTGGGTCACTCCGAGCGGCGCGAGATCTTCGAGGAGTCCGACGACCTCGTGGCCCGCAAGACCGGCCGGGCGCTGGAGGCCGGCCTCATACCCGTCGTCTGCGTCGGGGAGACCAAGGAGGAGCGCGACTCCGGCAAGATGTGGGGCAAGGTCTCCGGTCAGGTGCGGGCCGTCGTGGAGGGCCTGGGCGACGTATCCGCGGAGAGCCTGGTCTTCGCCTACGAGCCCATCTGGGCTATCGGCACCGGCGACACCGCCACCCCCGACGACGCCCAGGACGCCTCGGATAAGATCCGGAACCTCCTCAAGGAGCTCAAGGGCGAGGACTTCGCGAGCGGCGTGCGCATCCTGTACGGCGGCTCCGTGAAGCCCGAGAACGTGGGTGAGATCATGTCCAAGCCCGACGTGGACGGCGGCCTCGTGGGCGGCGCGAGCCTGAAGGCGGACTCGTTTATCGCGCTGGTCGAGGAGGCCCAGAACCACGCCTCCTAGAGACTGCGCCGCCGCACCCACCGTGATAACCGCCGCAACCACCGGCTCTGTGCTAGAGTAAAGGTCTATGATCTATGTACTGGCTTTCATCCACACCATATTCTGTGTCGCACTCATCGGGGCGATACTGCTCCACTCCGGCAAGGGTGGCGGGCTCTCATCCTCGATAGGCGGCGGCATGGGAAGTACCTTCTCCGGCACCACGGTAATGGAGAAAAACCTTACCCGCCTGACCCTCATAGTGGTCGGCCTTTTCTCCCTGACCACCGTGGCCCTGATCTTCCTGGGTTAGACTTCCTCACGTCGCCGGGGGTCTGAAGGGGTCACGAGAAGGTAAAGGGATAACAGTCACGAGAAGGTAAAGGGATAACAAATAGAAGGAGTCGCCCGGGGAGGATGGGGAGAACAGGCGACTCCTATTCGGCATTATACATCGGAGTTCAAGAGAAAGCGTGGGCTTCTTTACACGCGACCCACTCCGCAGCACAGAGCCCCGGCGTCTGCCGGGGCTCTGATCGTACCTACGGTACTCGTGGTGCCTGTGTGTCGGAGGGGGGACTCGAACCCCCACGTCCGCGATGGACACTAGCCCCTCAAGCTAGCGCGTCTACCTATTCCGCCACTCCGACTCGGTGTAACGTGGTAACTAGACGAGTATACGAGAAGCCCCGACGGTATTCAACTCATTCAACTCCCGGCCGTGGTCTCGGCGTCTCGCGCTTGGGGGCCCCGGCCCGCAGCAGAGACCGGGCCAGGGCGGCGTAGCCCGCGTCGTTGGGGTGAATGTCCCGCTCGCCGCCCTCGTAGCGGCGTAGGTACTCCTCCGTGTGGCCCCGAAAGAGGCGGCCGCCCTCTGCGACCGAGGCCCCGTTGGCGCGGGCGGTGGCCCGGATCTCCTCGTTCATCTCTCCGGTCCAGCGATCCGTGAAGCCTCCGGGAGCGGGGTTGTACAGGGTGAGCACGGTTATCTCGGGCGGCGGGCTGGAGGCCCCGCCCAGTGTCTCCAGGATAAAGCCCAGGTCCTCGCCATACTCCGAGATAGCCTCCCGTCGTCGCCGGTCGGAGGCGTCCCGGGCCCGTAGGAGGTCGTTGCCCCCGAGCGAGAGCGTTACCCGGGAGCCCGGGTAACGCTGCAGAAAGCTCTCGGCCCGCCGGAGCTGCGAGTCTCCCTCGGGGTATCTCCCGATAAAGCTCTCCGCCGTCTCGCCCGAGAGCCCGAGCTGGCGGTACCCGACCTCCCGGCCGGTACGCTCCTCGAGGGCCTCCCGGTACAGTGCCGAGTAGCTCGTCTGCGAGGGGGCGGACGAGCCTACGCCGGCGGCTAGCGAATCTCCGAGAGAGGCATATCCCAGGGGCTCTTCTCCGGAGCAGGACACTAGGCAGAATCGACATTTGCGGATCATAGCCACATTAGAGAAGCTGCCAGATACACGAAAGACTTATAGTACAGGGCCTTCCTATCGTAACGAGTGGCGATACGCCGGAAGCACTTGAGCTTACCA
>NZ_LEKH01000001.1:401883-458670 GCF_001029505.1 Rubrobacter aplysinae
TGGTAAGCTCAAGTGCTTCCGGCGTATCGCCACTCGTTACGATAGGAAGGCCCTGTACTATAAGTCTTTCGTGTATCTGGCAGCTTCTCTAATGTGGCTATGATCCGCAAATGTCGATTCTGCCTAGGGTACGATGGTTGTTGATTGAGTACGGTTGGGTCGCGCCGAGCTTACTCGGGGAAGGAGTATCATGCAGGTTTTCGGACTCGATGTCGGCGGCTCCGGGATAAAAGGGGCCCCGGTGGACACGCAGACGGGGGAGCTCCTGGACGAGCGGGCGCGGGTGGGCACGCCGGACCCGGCGACCCCGGAGGGCATAGTAGAGGCCGCCGCCGAGGTAGTCTCCCGCTTCGGCTGGAACGGGCCGGTTGGCTGCGGATTCCCGGCGGTAATGAAAGGCGGCGTGGCCCACACCGCCGCGAACATAGACGAGCAGGCGGTGGGCTTCGACTTCGGGGGCGCGCTGGAAGAGGCGCTGGGGTGCAGGGTGGGTCTCGTAAACGACGCCGACGCCGCCGGTCTGGCCGAGGCACGCTGGGGGGCCGCCCGGGACAACAACGGCCTGGTCCTCGTGCTCACCGTCGGCACCGGCATCGGGACGGCCCTGATCTCGGACGGCACCCTGGTCCCGAATACCGAGCTCGGCCACATAGAGCTCGGGGGCCGGGACGCCGAGAGCTACGCCGCCGACGCCGCCCGTAAGCGGGAGAACCTCGGCTGGAAAGAGTTCGCCGGACGCTTCAACGAGTACCTCGGAGCCATGGAGCGGCTCTTCTGGCCGGACCTCATAGTGATCGGCGGCGGGGCCAGCAAAAAGGACGAGAAGTTCTTGCGGCGCCTCGAAGCCCGGGCCGATATCGTACCGGCCGAGATGCTCAACACCGCCGGTCTCGCCGGGGCGGCCCTGGCCGCCGCCGACAACATCGGGGCCCCCGCGTAGCGGGTTCCCGGCCGGTGAGTGCTCTGGTGTAGAATCCCCGGGTCATCCTGGACAGCGACGCGAGAGGACCCGTGGAAGCGTTGGAAGATGCGGCTTCCCCCGGCATGCGAACAGGCATCCTGGCTGCCAGGACACTCGAACGGGCCTGCCGGGAACACGAGCCGCCCCCCGGCGACGCCCGGCTCGGGCTCTACCTGAATTCCGTGCAAGACCTGGCCCGGAGCCTGGGACTGGAGCTCTCCGCGCTCTCGCAGAGTGCCGGTCTGGAAACGCAGGGCCTCACACCTCCGGGAACCGTGGGAAGTTCTACAAGTTTGGGCAACTCGGGAGGCTCGGGAAGTTTGGGAACGGCGCTGGTAAGTGCTGCGCTGCTCGCGGCGGACCTCGCGACCCTCGCCGCCTGCACGGCACCGGAGCTGCCGCCGGAGAGCGCCGGTTATTTCCGGGCTATAGAGGCCTCCCGTCTGGCGGCCGCCTCGGCTCAGTCAATGGTCTTGGAGCACCGGGCGTTTTGGGCCGCAGGCTCTTCAGGAGAGCCCGGGGATTACGAGAAGCGGGATCTCCGGGGGGCCGAATGGCGGGCCAGCCTCGTCTCCCGGCAGATCGAGGACATGCTCCGGGAGGAGGATTAGGCGCGCAGGATAGCCCGGGGAGCCGTGGGCGGAGGTTTCGGGGTTCCGGCGTTTGACACTCGGAGGCTAATCCGGCATCCACGACGCCCCCGCGAACCCTCCTACGATGCCCTACGGGACTACGAGACCCGGAAGACCTCTCCCGGATCCTCCCCCGCGAGGCGCGCCGCCGCTGCCCGGGCGACCATTAGCGGGTAGCGGTCGTCGTTTGGTACGAACTCCTCCAGCGTTACCGGAGTCCGCCGGACCGCGCCTCCGGCGGCCCACTCCTCGGCCATTATCTCCCCGCCGCTGTAGAGAAGCTCGACGTCCGCCAGCCGCAGCTTCAGCAGCGCCTCCACCTCCTCCTTCTGGAGCCGCACGTCCCCGGGCTCCAGGCTCTCTATGAGGAGGAATACCTCGTGCAGCTCGCGGTCGGTGCCGAGGGGTATATCCTGCTCGACCCGCCTGGAGCCCAGCGGCACGAGGCGATCCGGCTCCGGCGAGATACCAAGCTCTTCCTCGACCTCGCGCAGGCCGTCGAGACCGGACTCCCCGGCCGACAGATGTCCGGCGGCGGTCGTGTCGAGCCTGCCGGGCCAGTTCTCTTTCTGCGCCGCCCGGCGCTGGACGAAGAGATGCGGCCCCGCTGCGCCGGCTCCGGGCGAGACGATCCAGCAGTGGAAGCACCGGTGGTAGAGGCCCCGGCGGTGGGCCTCGCTCTTCCGTACGGTCCACCCGGCAGACTCGCCGGAGGGATGGAGCACGTCGACCATCTCTTCGGTATCTCCAGCCTCTCCGGTATGCCTCATACTCTGGAGGTTAGCAGAGAGTTATCAGAGAGTTGGTAGAGAGTCGCCGGTAAGTCGCCGGGGAAGCGGGCGTAGAGTCTAGCCGGCCAACCGGAGCCCGAGGTAGACGAGATCGCGCTCCACCCCGTCCATCTCCGCGACACGGGGCATGTGGGCCCAGCGGGAGAACCCGAAGCTCTGGAAGAGCCCGAGGCTCGCCTCGTTGTGGGCGAAGATGCCGGCGATCAGGGTCCGTATCCCGAGCCCCCGGCCGTGGCGCACCGCCTCGCCTACCAGCAACCGTCCGACGCCCGCCCCGCGCCACTCCTCCGCTATGTACACCGCGACCTCGGCGGTGGCGTGATATGCGGGCCTGGGATGGAAGTCCCCCAGGGCGATCCAGCCCGCCGGTGCGCCGCAGGCGGCCTCCGTTCCGGGCTCGGCAACCCACACCGGTCGGCGCGCGTCCCGGTCAAGAAACCAGCCCCGGCGGGTCTCGACGGACACGGGCTCGGTATCCGCCGTGGCAACGCGGCCAGGGACGGTGGAGTTGTAAATTCCGACTATCCCCGGCAGGTCGTCCAGGGTGGCTTCGCGAACGCGCATCTTCTTCCTCTTTCCTGTTCTTACTGTTCTTGGTGTTCTTGATGTTTTGATGTTCTTGCCGCCGCCGGGGCCGGGTTTTACGGTAGTGCTTGCATCCGGTTTGTCAAAGCCACCGGGATGGTATAGTTTGCCAGTATTATTATGGATCTGGTGGATCTCAGCGAGACATCGAGTATCAGCGCGCTCCCCCACGGGGGGCGCTACCGGCATCGCCGTAATAGCCGTAAGACCCGGCCCCGCCAGATCTCCTTCCGTGCAGTTCTAGTCTGGGAGTAGCCCTGGAAGCCGCCATATTACCTAGCGTGAAGATACTCGCCTCCCTGCTCCTGGTGGCGCTCAACGGCCTGTTCGTCGCCGCGGAGTTTGCGTTCGTCAGGATACGGGCGACCCAGGTAGACCGCATGGTGAGAGAGGGCAGGACCTCGTCGAACCTGGTCCAGACGGCGACCAGCAGGCTGGATCAGTACCTCGCCGTCTGCCAGCTCGGGATCACGATCTCGTCCCTCGGTATCGGCGCTTTGGCGGAGCCCGCGATAGCCCATCTCATAGAGCCCATCTTCGAGAGCGTGGGCGTTCCGGGCGCGCTGGTCCATCCGGCCGCAATCGCCATCGCGCTCCTCATAGCCTCGTTCTTCCACGTGGTCTTCGGGGAGCTCGCGCCGAAGACGCTCGCGATCCAGAAGGCGGAGGGCACCTCGCTTTTCGTCGCGCCGTTCATGCGCTTTTTCTACTATCTGCTGTACCCGTTCACCAAGGTATTCAACGGCACGGCAAACGCCGTCACCCGGGCGTTCGGCGTGCCGCCGGCGGGCGAAGGCGAGGAGTCGCACACCGAAGAGGAGATCCGCACCCTGATAAGCCAGTCCACCCGGCAGGGATTCCTGGAGGCCGACGAGTCCGAGATGATCGGGGGCGTCTTCGAGCTCGGCGACACGACGGTGCGGGAGATCATGGTCCCCCGGCCGGACGTGGTCTCCTTCTCGGCTGATACGCCTCTTAGCGAGCTGGTCACGGGGGCAGCCGCGGGCAACTACACCCGCTACCCGATCTACGAGGGCGAGACCGGGGATGGGATCATCGGGGCGGTGCACGTCAAGGACCTCTTGCGGAGCACCGCGGAGTCGGTTGGAGACACGAACCTCGAAGCCACCCCGGTAGAGAGGGAGATCGTACGCGAGGTTCTTACCGTGCCCGAGAACCGCCGCATAGACGATATCCTGGACGACTTCCAGAAGCGGGAGATCCAGATGGCCGTGGTCATAGACGAGTGGGGCTCTTTCGAGGGGATCGTGACCATAGAGGACATCCTGGAAGAGATAGTAGGCGAGATCCGGGACGAGTTCGACGAGGAGGAGCCCCTGCTGCGCAAGCTCTCCAGCGGAGCCTACTCCGTGGACGGGCGAATCCCGATAGGCGTGGTAAACGAGGCCCTCGAAGCCTCATTCGAGAGCGAGGACTTCGACACCATAGGCGGCCTGGTTCTCGGCCAGTTAGGTCGCGCCCCCGAGGAGGGAGACGAGGTGCTCGTGGACGGACACCTGATGCGCGTGGACGAGGTGGACGGCTCCCGGGTCTCCCAGCTACTGGTGCAGGAGGCGGAGGAAGAGCACGGGGATCATGGAAAGGAGCCGGAGCCCGGCGTCCGGCGCTCCCAGGAGCCTTCCGAAGGGCACGAGGGGAAGAACGACTCCCACGACGAAAAGGATTAACCGCCGACTAGCCCGACTAAGCGCCGGAGGCGAAAGATATGTAGATAATCGCCACCGCTATCGTGATGATTATCGAGACGATCAAGAGCTCTCTCACGTTTTCTCCCCCGTAACTCTACTGTAGAGGCCTGTAAAAAGCCGGTAGCGGCGATGTTACACGAGTTTATACCCCCGTCGGACGGTAAGGGCGGCAACCCGGAAGGCCTGATTATCCCGGCTCATCTACCCGGTAATCCCGCGTTTCAGGAAAAGGGCACTTACCCTCCGCCGGTTCTGCGGGAAATCTCCTCTGGACGGGGCGGTGAGTATCGGCTCTCGGTGGCTCGCTCCCGGCATTCTCCGTGCGTAGCCCGTCTCGGGGCATCGGGAACCATGTCGTTCGTGCTGCGGACTCCGACTCTATACTGGGTTCCGCTCCTCCTGCAGGGAGTAGAGGCGGGCGTAGAGTCCGCCGGCGGATATCAGGCTCTCGTGCGTGCCGCTCTCGGCGATCAGGCCATCCTCGAGCACCAGGATGCGGTCCACGCCGCGCACCAGCCTGAGCTCGTGAGCGATAATGAACGAGGTGCGGCCTCCGGTCAGGGTGCGCCAGCTATCCTCGACCGCCTCGGCGGCCTCGGCGTCTAGACCGGCCTCCGGCTCGTCGAGTATGAGGACCGGTGCGTCGCGGAGCATGGCGCGGGCGATGGAGACGCGCTGGCGCTGGCCGCCGGAGAGGCTCTCGCCGCGCTCCGACAGGAGCGTGTCGTAGCCTTCGGGCATCTCCCGCACGAAAGTCTCCGCCCCGGACAGGGCTCCGGCGCGTTCGATCTCCTCCCTGGTGGCTCCGGGGTGTCCGTAGGCTATGTTCTCGGCGACCGTGCCGCGGAAGAGCATCGGCTCCTGGGGCAGGAACGCGACCGAGTCCCTGAGGGACTTCAGCGTGTACTCCCGGACGTCGCGGCCGTCCAGCGTCACCCGGCCGGAGGTAGGGTCGTGCAGCCGGGCCATGAGGCTGGTCACGGTGGTCTTTCCCGCGCCGCTCACCCCCACGAGCGCGACGCGGCTGCCGGGCTCGGCCTCGAACGAGATCCCACGCAGCACCTCCTCGGTCTCTGTAGCTTCCCTCCCATCCTTCATCCCCTCGGCGGCGTCTCCCCCGGCCCGGCCGTCCCCGGCGTAGGGGTCCTCGTAAGCGAAGCGGACGTCCTCGAAGGCGACGCGGCCCGCGAGGTTGCGGGCGGGCACGGCGTCCGGACGCTCGACTATGGAGGGCTCGGCGTCGAGAAGGTCCACGATGCGCTCGCCGGAGACGAGGGAGGTGCCGATCTGGTTCATCTGCCGCGAGAGGGCCCACAGCGGGGCGAGGAAGAGCCCGAGATAGGTAAACGCTACGGTCAGCTCGCCGGGCGAGAGCTCTCCGGCGAGCACCAGCCGGGCCCCGAAGTACAGCACCAGCGCGGTCCCGAGCCCGCCGACGAGCCCGAGGACTATGCTGAACTTCGCCTCGATGCGGGAGGAGTCCACGCTGGCCCTAAGAGACTCTCGGCTCTCGGTGCGGAAGCGGTCCAGCTCGTGCTCCTCGCGACCGAACATCTTCACGGCCCGGATGCCGGTGATGGACTCCTGCATCACGGAGGTTATGGCGCCCTCCCGCGTGCGCACGACCCGCATCCGCTCCACGAGCGAGCGCCGGTAAAGCCTCACGGCGATAAACAACCCCGGCACGGTCAAGAGCGCGAGCCCGGTCAGCGTCGGGCTCATCCACAGCATCACGACCAACATCCCCACGAGCACGAGCAGGGACGATCCAACCTCGACCAGGGAGTCTATGAGCAGCGTGCGGACCTCCTTGACGTCGCTGGTGACGCGGGTGATGGTGTCCCCCGTGCGGCGTCCGCCGTGGTAGTCGAGGCCGAGGTCGTGGACCTTACGGTACAGCGCGTCGCGCATGTCGAAGACCGTCTCCTGTCCGAGACGGGTCAGATAGTAGCGGCGGAAGGCGGATATGCCCCGGCTCGCCACGGTTATGGAGATCAGGAGAAACGCCGCGAGCGCGAGTATCATTTCCGGCCGCCGGGCGAACTCCGGCAGCCATTGTGGAGGAGGGGCGGAATCCGGGACGACGGAGTTGATCGCTATCGCCAGCGGCCAGGGCTGGGCCAGGCTCGACGCCGTCTCCAGCAAGAGCAACGCGAGCGAGGCTAACAGACCCTTCTTGCGAGGCCTCAAAAACGGCGCAAAGCTCGCGAATATGCCCCTGGTACGGCCCAAGCCGCGTCTCATCTCGGTAAAACGGCCTTTCACCAGGTTAGGATAACGCACGCCCAGGGGTTAAGATGTGTTATTGGCGACTCGCCGGCGGCCCCAACGCCGGTGACCGAGCAGCACGCAAAAGAACGTAAAAGCACGTATAAGAGCGTATACGGGAGAAGCCGGGTTTGACCCAGGAAGCTCAGGATGCACGGGAAAAGCGAGAGACTCACGGGATCATGGCCGCGGTAGAGGATCTCATGTTCAAGAGCAAGATCTCCGAGACCGCCGCCACGCTCGGGGTCGAGGCATCCTTTCCGCGCAGCCCGGAGAAGCTCCTGGACGCCGCCCGCGCCGCACCGCCGAACCTCCTAATACTGGACCTCGCCTCCTCCCGTTTCGAGCCGCTGGAGCTACTGCGCACCCTCGGCTCCGACGAGACTCTGTCCGGAGTGCCGACGGTGGGATTTCTGCCCCACGTCGAGAAGGATCTCGCCCGCGCCGCGAAAGAGGCGGGCTGCGGCAAGATCATGGCCCGCAGCGCCTTCACCAGGGACCTGCCGAAGGTGGTCTCCGGGGAGAAGGTTTGAGCGATTCCGTAAGCCCCGGGAACCTCGGCTGGGAGCTTCTCTCCTCCGAGGAGCTCCATAGTACCCCGTACTTCAGGCTCCGCTCGGACAGGCTGCGGCTGCCGGACGGAGCTGTAAAAGACCCTTACTACGTCCTCGAACGCCCGGACGCGGCGATAATCCTGGCCGTTACGCCCGATAACGAGGCGGTGCTCGTGCGCCAGTACCGCCCCCCGCTCCGGAGCGAGGAACTCGGGCCGCCGGCCGGGCTCGTGGAGGCCGGGGAGGACCCGGAGAAGGCGGCGCGGCGTGAGCTCAGGGAGGAGACGGGCCACGGCGGCGGCGAGTGGGAGCCGCTAGGAGCCGTGGCGTCCTCGCCGAGCCTGAAAGATAACTGGGCCTACCTGTACCTCGCCCGGGGCGTCGAGCCCGTGGGGGAGGAGGACCCGGACGAGTTCGAACGCCTCGTGGTCGAGACCGCGCCGGTCAGGGAGCTCGAAGCCATGATCTCCCGCGGCGAGATAGTCAGCTCCAGCGGGGTGGCGGCCATAATGCTGGGCCTGGCGAGGATGCGAGGGGGACCGGGAGAGCCTTGATATTCTTGATACAGACCACTAGAGCAAAGCGGGGTGCGTGGTGCCGGTAGAGCTACTGCAGTTCGGCGGCCTGGTGGCGGTGATCGCGATCATCGCCCTGTTGTGGTTCGTCTTCGTGTACAAGGCCCGCCGCACCGGAGAGGGAGACGGAACCCCGCGGGGCGGACCCCGCGAGGAGGAGACCCGGCCCGGAGCCGGCGGCGCGGAGGGCAGGGAAACAGAAGAGTAGCCCGGAAATAGCAGAGCCCCGGGGATCTCCCGGGGCTCTGCTAACCTTTGCTAACCAGCGTGGGGCCGGAGGTTTCCCGGCCCGCTTCCGGCGGGCTCTAGCAGGTGAAGGAGCTACCGCAGCCGCAGCCGCCCTGGACGTTCGGGTTGTTCACCGCGAAGCCGGCGCCCATGAGGCCGTCCACGTAGTCGAACTCCGAGCCCGCGATGTAGGGTACGCTCATCGCGTCTATCAGCACCTTGACGCCCTTCAGGTCCAGCACCTCGTCGTCGTCGTTCGTCTCGTCGTCGAAGTAGATCGAGTACTGGAACCCGGAGCACCCACCGGGCCGGACGCCGATGCGCAGGCCGAGATCCTCCTCGCCTTCCTGCTCCATGAGCGCCTTCACCTTCTCGGCGGCGTTGTCGGTCATGGTTATGAGAGTCTCCTGCTGCTGCTCCATTAGCACCCCCTGCAAAATGCCGTAGTGGGCCAATCAAATTAACGATTCGATTATTACACCGCTTACCTCCGAGTTCAATGCAGCCCCCTCGCCGCTCCTACCTCCGCTCCTACCTCCGCTCCTATCCCCCTCCTACCGCCGCCGGAGCCCGCGCGGCCTCCAGCCGGCCCGGAGTCTCCCCGGCGACCGGCGTGAGAGTGCGGCCGAGCCGCGCCGCGCCAGCGAGGCCGGGTTCACCGCGCCCAGGGCGCGTCGCCAGCGCGGCAGCCGCCGACAGGCAGCCAGCGCCCCGGTGTGGGCGGAGAGGAGGTCGGAGGCGGGATCGGGGGCATAGAGCCGTTCGGAGTAGGCGTGGGCCAGGTAGAGGAAGGGATCTTCCGGTAGCCCGGCCCCCCGGGCCAGCCCGGAGAGCGTCTCGGCGGGCGTGAGGGAGGCGGGAGCCGAGGCCTTTCCAGGCATGCCATCCTCCAACCTGCCGGTAATGTCCCTGTAGTAGTCTCCCGGACGGCCCCGGCGCAGGAGGGCAAGCTTTGTGAGCGGGACGGCGACGAGTGCGGCGGCTGCTGCCAGGGCGGCGACCAGCGCGTAGGGGAGCATCCGGGGTCCACTCTCGCCCTCTTCCCGGGCGCCGCCGGAGTCCTCCTGGGGGGTGGGCTCGGAGGATGGGCCGGACTCCACCCAGGGGCTGTTTCCGGAGCCCTCCAGGGCCGGGTTCTGGGCCCGCAGGTCGTCCGCGTAGGAGGCTCCTCCGCCGGAGCTTGGGGCGGGGGCATTCTCCTGCATGGCGTCCGTTACGCCGAGACCGGGGGTCGGGTCGAACGGGTACCACCCGACCTCCGGGAAGTAGACCTCGACCCAGGTGTGCATGTTCTCGCCCCGCACCACGTACTCGTCCTCGTTTACCTCCTCGCCGGTGGTCGCGCCGTAGACCACGCGGGTCGGGACGCCCATCTCGCGGGCCACGAGGGCCATGGAGGTCGCGAACTGGGTACAGAAGCCCTCCCGGCCCTCGCCAAGAAAATGCTCCAGAGCCTGGTCGGCGCGGCGGTAGTCCACGGCGAGGTTGTAGGTAAAGCCGCCGTCGTAGAGCAGGTAACGCTCTATGGCCCGGGCGGTCTCGTAGGGATTGTCGGGAGAGTAGTCCCGCTCGATGGTCCGGGCGGTCTCGGCAATCTCCTCCGGCCGGTCGGGGGGCATCTGCAGAAAGCGCGCCCGGACCGCCTCGGGGTACCCGGTTCCCGCCTCGGAGAGCTGTCTCGTGGTGGGCTGCGGCACCTCGGAGACTACGCCGTACCTCTCGCCCTCCTCTAGCCTGCCGCTTACGGACCAGGAGCCGTCGGCGTTCGACTCGGCGTAGGGGAGGGATACGTCCTGGATGTTGTAGGCGCCGAACACGAGTCCGGTCTCGGCCTCGAGTATCTCGACGCTCTGGCGGACGGTCTCGGTCTCCACGCCGGGGGCCACCTCCTCGCCGTCGCCCTCATCGCTGCCGAGGGTCGAGGACCACCGGACGCCATCGAACTCGTCCAGGGTACCGCCGCGCCAGTACAACGGCTCCGGGCTGCGGACCCGGATCAGCTCCGCATCCCGGCCGGACTCCAGGTAGGGTCCGACGTCGGCCTCGGTGGCCAGCCGCGAGGTCTCGCCGGTCCCGATCTCGGTCCAGTCGAGGAGCGCGGGCTGGATGACGGCCCCGGCGAGCGGCGTCTGGGGCAGGACTAGCGCGGCGGCGGTCACCACCAGCGCGGCCACGACGCCCCGCAGCCCGAGCCCGGCGAGGCCGGGGCCGACGGTCAGGAGCAGCAGGGCCACCGCCGCGGCCAGGAAGACGGCGAAGTACGGCCCCACCCCCCGCTCGAAGCCGACGGTCGAGATCACACCCAGGGTGACGCCCAGGATGGCGACGCTAAAGACCGGGCTCTCCTCGTAGAGTGTCGCGGAGACGGAGAGGCCGGAGACCAGCACCGCCACGGGGGCGAGCAACAGGGTTAGCCCGGGGTGCGCGTCGTACGGTACGGGCTGGGCGTACATCGTGCCCAGGGCCTGCGGCACGTCACGCTGCAAACTCTCCACCAGCCCGGAGCCGCCGGTGAGGCCGAAAGGGTTCAGGGCGGCCGGACCATAGGCCGCGACGACTCCGTACAGAGGCGCCGCCGGTACCATGAGCCAGAAGCGGTACCCGCCGGCGGAGCCCGCCAGCGCGCCTACCAGCCCGGCCCCGAGCATGGTGACGGTGGCCGCTCCCCCGTCGCCCTCGAACAGCAGCCCGAAGGACGCCCCTACCGCGAGCGCCGCCGCGTAGAGTGAGATCCGGGCGACGATGCCGTAACGGGCGCGCACCCTAGACTCCTTGAGCCTCGGAAAGCCCGGAGGCCCCGCTCCCCCGGCGCAGCACCCGCACGCCGGCGCCGGTGCCTCTTATCTCGTCCACGAGCCCTTGCAGCGACGCCTCCCGGTCCCCACTACCCTGCGGACCCGGCGGGTGGGCGCGGGAGGCGAGCAGGATCACGGTGGCGGAGAAGCCGGGGGAGGATAGCTCCCTCAGGGCGTCTACGAGAGCCCTCCGGCCCCCGGGACGCTGGGGCTCGCGTTGGATCAGGATCACGTTGTCCCCGAGGCCGTCTGTATCGGCCTCCTCGCGCAGCGCCTCGCCGCTATCCACGCTACCATCGGCCTCCGCGGCAGCCAACAGCCGCATGGCGGCGTGATACTGCGACCGGCCGCCCGTGGCGCCGGACCCGAAGCTCGTGCAGGAGGCGGCGCGGTCCGTGAGCCGGAGCCGGTACGTGAGCCCGGCCCCGTCCAGGTACGAGACCACGGAGGCGGCGGCCGAGACGGCCTCCTCCACCTCCTCCATCATGCCGCGCCCGGCGGGGACGGTTCGCGGCCCCAGGAGATCCAGCACCACCGAGTACCGCCGTGGCGCGTCGGGGTCGAACTCCTTGACCACCATCTCGCCGGTGCGGGCCACGCTCTTCCAGTGGATAAAGCGCCGGTCGTCGCCGGGCCGGTACTCCCGCAGGCCCGAGAACTCCTCTCCCCGGCTCGCCGGGCGGATGCGGCCGCCCGGCTCCTCGACGCCGCGAGCCGTCAGGAGCCCCGCGACGTCGTGGACCTCCGGGTAGACGAGCACCTCCCTCTCGAGCCCGGCGTCGCGCCGGAAGCGCAGGAGCCCGAAGGGGTCGGTGGAGGCCAGCCGGACCGGGCCTATCGTGTACAGCCCGCGCCGGGGAAAGGACACGGCGCTCTCCACGGGCCGCTCGCCCCCGGCGGGCACGGCGGGAGGCCGGAATACGTGGCGGTGCGGTAGCCGGTCCTCGACCTCGACCCCGGAGAGGTCGAGCCGGGAGCCGTTGGTCAGGCGCAGCCCGACGGTGGTGGAGTCACCGGCGGTTATCCCCTCCGTGCGGGAGAGCCGCCGCTCCGCTCCCAGGGCCCGTGAGCCAACCAGCCCGAGCACGAGGGCGGCCCCGCAGAGACCGATCAGGGCGTAGGAAAGCTGGTAGAACTGCGTGGTGCCGAGGGAGAGCGCGACGCCGAGGGAGCTCAGGCCGACGAAGAGCACCTGCCAGCCTCGTCTGGTGGGCAGCACCCGCACGCGAGGCAGCCCGCCGGATGCCTCGTGCGGGCGGCCGGCCGGGCGGACCAAGCCCGGTTAGACCGCCTCCGGCACCGGCACGGAGCCGAGTATCCCGCGCACGAGCCCGGCCTCCGGCCCCCCGGCGACGCCGGCTCCGTTGCTACTATTGCCGCCGCTGCCCGGTTTGCTGCCGTTAGCGCCGTTGACGCCGTTAACACCGGGGCCGCCGTTCTGGTTCCCGGCCCGGCGGGCCTCGGGGGAGAGGATGATCCTGTGCGCCAGCACGTGCGGGGCCACGTACTTCACGTCGTCCGGGGTGCAGTATGGTCGCCCCTGTATGGCGGCCCGGGCCCGGGCGGCGGCGAGCAGCATGCGGCTGGCCCGCGGCGAGGCCCCGAGGCTTACCGAGGAGTGGCCCCGGGTGGCCGAGGTAACGTCTACTACATAGCGCATCACGGCCTCGGCGGCGTGGACCTCCTCGACGAGACGCCGCATCCCGACGAACTCGTCCAGGTCCACCACGGGCTCTATGGCGTCGAGCGGGTCGGCGGAGAGCCGGAGCATCTCGAGCTCGGAGTCGGCGTCGGGGTATCCGAGATCCAGCTTTACCATGAAGCGGTCCAGCTCGGCGTGGGGTAGCGGGTAGGTGCCCTCGTGCTCGACCGGGTTCTGGGTGGCCAGCACCCCGAAGGGCCGCGGCAGGGCGCGGGAGTCACCGTCCACCGTGACCATGCCCTCCCCCATCGCCTCCAAAAGGGCGCTCTGGGTCTTCGGGGAGGCGCGGTTGATCTCGTCGGCCAGCACCACGTTGGCGAACACGGGACCGGCCCAGAACTCGAACGAGGAGTCACGCTGGTTGTACACGTTGAGGCCCGTAACGTCGGACGGCAGGAGATCGGGCGTGAACTGTATCCGGCGGAACTCCGCCGCGACCGAGCGCGCCAGGGAGTGCGCCAGGAGCGTCTTACCGACGCCGGGCACGTCCTCTATGAGCGCGTGTCCCCCGGCGAGCAGGGCGACCAGCGAGAGCATCGCGCCCTCCCGCTTGCCGGAGATCACCCGACTGACGTTGTCTATTATCCTCTCCGCCGCCTCTGCGAGGCCCTCGTAGTCCAAGCGTATCTTCCAGTCTCTGCCAGCTATCCAAAACGTCCGTGTTAGGTCCCGCGTACTTACCCGCTACCGGAAGCCGAAAAAAGCTCCGAAAAACTCCGGCCCCGGCTTCGCAGCTTGTAAGCTCGTAACAACATCAACGTAGTCGTCCCCAGAGATAGATACCACATCTCCGGGCGGAGAGGCGTAACCGGCGGCCTCCCGGCCCGTAAAAGCCTCTAAAATCCTGAAATCCTAAAAGTCCCTGAAAACCCTCCAAAGACCCTCTAAAAACTCCGAGGCGGTTAGACGGCGGGCTCTCCGTAGAACTGCTCGACGTAGCGGCGCTGCGTCTCGTTCAGTCCCCGCGAGTACCACACCATTACCACGTAGCGCGGCTCTTTGGGGGTGGTCTTCGGGTACATGCCGCACTCCATCGGCAGGCGGTTGGCCTTGCGGGAGTTGCACTTGGTGCAGGCCGTAACGACGTTGTCCCAGGTGTTCTCGCCGCCGCGCGAGACCGGCTTCACATGGTCGCGGGTCAGGGACTCCTTGCGGTTCAGCTCGTTCTGGTGCTTGCCGCAATACTGGCAAGAGTAGAGATCCCGGGCGAAGAGGATGGTGTTGGTGACATGCCGCCTGAGGCGGCGCGGTATCTCGACGAACTTGATTAGCCGGATCACCAGCGGGTAGGGATACTCCTCGTTCTCGGAGCGGAACTTGCGATCCAGTTGCGCCTCGACGATCTCGGCCTTCTCCGAGACGACGAGGACTATGGCCCTCTTGGTCGTGACCAGGGCCACAGGCTCATAGCTGGCGTTCAGCGTCAAGCATTTAGCCACGTCGGAAGTCTAACATACCCGGATGCTTGTCAAACGCGGAGAAGTGTGGAACCGCCGTAGAGAACCGCTTACACCCCGTTAATGCCCTGTTTCACCGGCCGGCGAGGTCTTCGGGGAGGCCAGTATCGCGTCCAGCAGCGGCCCCGTTCCAAAGGCCGGGCCCCGGAACGGGTCGGCCGCCGGCAGCCCGGTCTCGGCGGCGACCCCGTCCACGAACAGCGCGGCGGCCTCCTCGTCGAGCCCGGCGGTGTTGACGCTGACGGCGACGACGGGCGCGGACTTTACGAGACCGGCGACCGCTTCGTAAATGCGGGCGACGGCCGCAGGGCCGGGCCTCGGGACCCCGGGCACTATGGGCTCGTCGGAGGCGTCGGCGCAGAGGAGCAGACAGTCCGGGCACGAGCCGTGCAAGAGCCCGGCCGTTACCCCGGAGTAGGCCGGGTGACCTATGGAGCCCTGGCCCTCGACCAGGATGAGATCCGGCTCCGTCCGGGCGGCTTCCAGCACGAGTTGCTCCGAGGCTCCGGCCACGAAGTCCGAGACCACCGCATCCACGCAGACGCCCCAGCCCGAGATCACGACCCCCGTCTGTCCGGTGGCGGCGAACTCCGTGGAGATACCCCGCTCGCGGGCGGCGCGCTCGACCTCCAGGGTGGCCGTCATCTTGCCGACGGCTGAGGAGGTGCCGACGGCGAGGGCGACCTTCGGCTCCACCGCGAACCCCTCGCCCGAGAAGATCGGCACCTCGGGCGCGTGGCGCACGTCCCACACCCGGGCCTCCGGGAGCTCCGGCGCGAGCCTCTGGTGCAGCCCGCTCACGATCTCGATCCCCTCCTCCGCGGCCTGGCGCAGCAGCCGCATCCAGGGCTCCAGCAGCTGGCCGCCAGGCGGGGCGAGCCCGACGAGGAGCGAGGTCGGCTCGTGGAGCAGCGCCTCTTGCAGGGTGGATACTATCGGGGCGTCGCGCTCCTCGGGGACGCCGCCGATCACGTCGCGGACGCGGCCGCCGGCGAGCGTGGAGTCTATTACCGCCACGACCTCTCCCGGACCGCCGCGCCCGTAGCGCAGCAGGCCGTGGGCCGTCTTCGCGTGGCGGTTCGCGAACCAGCCCTCGGCCAGCACCGCGTAGCGCCGCCGGGGCGCGTCGCCTTCCGGGCGCAGCTTCACGAGCCCTCCGGAACCGGGTCGACGCCCAGACCCGGACGGTCCGGCACCGTTATCTTCGCGCCCTCGTATTCGAGGCCCTCGAAGGGATCATCCGCCAACAGCAGCGCGCCGTCGAGGTCCACGTAGTCCACCAGCCCCGAGACCTGGGTCGCGGCGGCGATCCCGAGCGAGGCCTCGACCATACAGCCGAGCATGACCCTCATCCCGTGGGCGCGGGCGGTGTGGATCATCTCCAGCGCCCCCCGGATGCCGCCGCACTTCGACAGCTTGACGTTCACCCCGTCGGCGTATCCGGCGAGCGGCGGCACGTCGGCCGCGACCAGCGCGCTCTCGTCAGCGATCACGGGCACCCCGCCGGAGGCCCCGGCGGCCCGGCCAAACGCCTCCGGCCCCGCGCCGGCCGGTACCGGCTGCTCGATCATGACCACCCCCGCCCCGGCGAGCTCGCGCACCGCCTCGGCGGCCTCGTCCGGCGCGAACGCCTCGTTCGCGTCCACCCAGACCTCGGCCCCGGTCTCCCGAACGACCTCCCGCACGGTCTCTATGTCCCGCGCCCCACCAACCTTGACCTTGAGGACCGGATACCGGGAGAGCTCCCGGGCCCGGTCGAGGGTCGCCTCGGGCTCGTCTATGCCCAGGGTGTAGGAGGTGGTGGGCCGGGGCCCGGTGAGCCCAAGCAGCCGGTATACCGGCACCCCGAGCCTGCGGGCCGCGAGGTCGTGCAGGGCCGAGTCGAGCGCGCAGAGGGCGCTGGACGGCAGATGGGCGTTCGCCATCAAGGTCCCGCGCAGGTCCCAGGGGTCTCTTATCTCCACGCTTTCGAGGGCTTCGAGGACGCCCCGGGCGTCCTGACCGTAACGCCCGCTCGGGGCCGCGAGCCCGCGCCCAGTGTGACCAGCCTCGCTCACCGTCAGCACGACGTTGTCGAAGGCGTCGGAGGAGCCGCGAGCTATGGTGAACGTACGTTCGGGATGTACCGTGACCGTGTCGGCCCGTATCTGCAGCGTCATCCTTCCTCCCCACTCATACCCGGCCCATTCCCGGCCGCCGCCGCTTTCAGCGAATACCGGAGGCTACCAGAACAGGCCGAGCGCGGCATCCAGACTGTAAGATCCCGCTCCAGCCAGGATCAAGGCCAGCGACACCACCGCGAGCGCCACGTTGTACTCGTATCCGCCGTTCTGGATAAAGAACCCCCGGCCGTCATGCGCCCTCAGCGCGGCGACCACCATCGTGGCCCCCAGCACGAAGGCGGCCAGCGGCGTCAGGAGCCCGAGGAGCACCAGCGCCCCGGCCCCGAGCTGCAGCACCCCCGTAAGCAGCGACATCTCGCGGGCCGGGCGGATACCGGCCTGCTCGAACCGCCACGCCTCGTGCCCGGGGCTGGAGCCCCCGACCCCCGGCACGAGCTTCTGCGCCCCATGCGACACGAACACCAGCGCCAACAGCGCCCTCAACAAGAGCAACGCGAGATCTACCATACCTAAACCCTTCTTTCGGCTAAATTACGAGACGCGGAAAAGGATACGGGTTGTGGAGCGTATGTTGATAGTTTGAGCTTATCTGGAACAGAAACGCGGTAGACGATTCACGAACGCTCGTTTTTGATTTAAAGAAAACTAAATATCATGACGTAGACTTACACACATGTTGAGCTACGTTGAATTGAAGTTTGGGTCAGCCTCAGGAGCTACACCGTTGGGCTTTGACCCTGGTACTGTAACTATCTTCGTTGGCCCCAATAACTCAGGCAAGAGCTTGTTGCTAAGAGAGATGGAGCAATACATAGTAGAGCAGCAAATGCCAGATACCAAAATCATTGCTTCTATCGTTCCTCGGCACATGGATGCGGATGCGATAGATCGAACGATCGAAGAAAGGGAAATTACGCCACCCACTGAACATAGTTCTGGTGGTCCCGGGACTGTTTTTGTACGTCGTCCTAGACCTGCGGGAGTTAGTTCAGGTAGGTCTGCAGGCTGGGTTAGGCCTCATCACATCAAGGAGTCCATGAGGCAGGTCAGCACTGCGACAACTAATGGGCATCCCGATATAAGAGATGTGTTCCACAACTTACTA
Organism: Rubrobacter aplysinae; assembly: GCF_001029505.1. Lineage (NCBI taxonomy): Bacteria > Bacillati > Actinomycetota > Rubrobacteria > Rubrobacterales > Rubrobacteraceae > Rubrobacter > Rubrobacter aplysinae. Next base: position 419,369 of record NZ_LEKH01000001.1, read on the forward strand.
GCACTATTTCTTATAAGGTTGGACGGTCTATCCCGCTTTCAGCTAACGCAGCCGCAACCAGCGGGAGACTTGATGGCTGAACCAGAGAATCACTTAATGGCTGTGTTCCAAGATCCAGACGCCCGAGCACGCATGCGGGAAATCACTTATGAGGCTTTTGGAGAATACTTTGTACTAGACCCAACCAACATAGGCCAACTTCGTATTAGATTCGCTGATAGGCCACCTGAAGATTCTTCCGAAGAGCAAAACTGGGATGATCGTACAAGAGCTTATCATTCTGAAAATGTACTGATAGACGAAAAAAGTGACGGGGTCAAAGCATTTACTGGACTGGTCGCAACACTATTGAGCGACGACTATAGAGTGATGTTGGTAGACGAGCCAGAGGCGTTCTTGCACCCGGTGCTAGTCAACAAGCTGGGATCTAGAATGACTAAGATAGCCGCTGAACGTGGCGCCAACGTTTTTGCCTCTACGCACAGTTCGGAGTTTCTAATGGGATGCGTAGAAGCCGGTGATGTAAACGTCGTCCGGCTAACTTACAAAAATGGCTCTGCTAGCGCCAGACATCTTCCGGCTGATGAACTCCGGGAATTAACTAGCGTCCCGCTATTGCGGTCAACGGGAATTCTTAGCGGGTTATTTTACGAGGGCGTTGTAGTCTCGGAAAATGATACTGACCGAGTGATCTACCAAGAAGTCAATAACCACCTTCTAGAGGCTAGAGCCGGAGGCGCGTCAGACACTTTATTCGTTAACGCCTACGAAAAGTCCACGCTGCGGCGCATCATTGAACCTTTGCGTAATATGGGGATTCCGGCAGCTGCCATTACGGATCTCGACATTGTTAAGACCAATGATTTTAGCAATCTGCTGAGATCGGCAGCAGTACCAGAAGCTACGAGAGACTCGTTGAACACTCTCAGAAGCCGAGTAAAGCAAGCCTTCGAACGTGGTGGTCTCGATATGAAGGATGTCGGTATTGGGGGCTTGGCAGGCAGCGACAGAGAGGATACACAAAACCTCATAAACGCCACTGCCGAGTATGGCATATTTATCGTACCCGTGGGAGAGCTCGAACACTGGTTTCGTAGAACGCACTCACTGACAGACCAGCCAGGAAAAAAGTCCTGGGTTCCTTGGATTCTAGACCTTATGAATACGCGCCCAGAGCTATTTGAAGTAGAGGACGACGACATCTGGGCTTTCCTAAGACAAGTCGGAGAGTGGGTAGAGAACCCTGAGAGGAAAGGAATGCCGAGGCAACCGTAGTCTTGCTTCACAAACGGTGGTTTTTGAGATAATAGCCATAAAGAGCTCCCTGATAGCCGGTCGCTGAGAAGGGCTTCTCTGACCATCGGGAAGCTCTTCTTGCTCTTATGGTAGGCGTGTTCATCCTATAATCATTCGTCCTCTTCCGCATCCTCCGCTTCCTCTTCTATCGCAGCGGCGGAGGTAGCTATAAAGACCAGCTCCTTGCCCCTGTCGGGGTAGTCCACGAGCTCCACCTCTCCGGTTATGGCTACCTGCTCGTCTATTAGCTCTTCCACGTTCTGTACGGCGGAAACCTCGACCTCCACGCGCAGGACGTAGCCCGTGTGCTCGCCCTCATCTCCGGTGTCGTGTCTCTGTAGACGTCCCTCCAGATAGGCCACTCGTCTCTCCTTTCGCAGTTTTGTGAGAGTGCAAGGCATTGTAGATGCTTTGCGGGGCGAGAGGGCGGGGTCTTGCCGTTGCGGGAGGCTTTGGTGAACAGTCGGTGGTCGTCGTGGCGAGCCCGGCTCCGTGGCCTATATTCCTCCGCGCGCCAGAGACAGGATGACCGTGTAAACGGCTACGGTTTATACTCCGCGCGTAGGCGCCAGCTACTCGAGCTACTCAACCGACGCGGGGTGGTCCTTTTGGCGGATACCGTGGTAGAGGTCCTGATCGTCGAAGACGATCCGGTGATACTCAACACCCTCTCCTACAACCTCTCCCGGCAGGGGTACAGCGTAAGCAGCGCGGCCTCCGGCTCGGAGGCCCTGAAGCTCGCGCGCGGGTCCAGGCCGGATCTCATCCTGCTGGACATCATGCTCCCCGGGGAGTCCGGGCTGGACGTGTGCTCCCGCGTCCGCGCAGAGGATAACGACGTCGTGATAGTCATGATCACGGCCAAGGACGCCGAGGACGACAAGGTGCGCGGCTTCGAGGCCGGCGCGGACGACTACGTGACCAAGCCTTTCGGCATGAAGGAGCTATCCGCCAGGATCGGCGCGAACCTCAAGCGGAGCCTCGCGCAGTCCCCGGGCGGGCGGGGCAGGATCATCGAGGCCGGGGACCTGGAGCTCGACACCAAGAACTTCGTCGCCCGGGTCAAGGGGGAGCCGGTGGAGCTCCGGCTAAAGGAGTTCGAGCTGCTCGTCGCGCTGGCCTCCGCCCCCGGCGAGCTCAAAGGCCGCGAGGAGCTCGCCAAAGAGGTCTGGGGGCACGCCGGGGTAGGATCTTCCCGTACCATAGACGTTCACGTCCGCCGCGTACGGGCCGCCCTCTCCGAGAGCTCCGGCTACGAGTACATATCCACCGTCCGGGGCCGGGGCTACCGCTTCGAGGCCCGGCCCGCAGAGGATACGGAAGACGGCCCCGAGAGCTCCCCGGTATCTTCGACCGGGATCGCGGAGTAGCGGCGTCCGGCGGCCGTCCGGGAAAGGTTAGCTAGAGGAGTTGGCGCGACGGCGCGAAGATTCCGAGCCCGTAACCCCGGCGGAGCTCGCGCGGGTAGACAGGATGCGGCGCGACTTCGTGGCGAACGTCTCCCACGAGCTAAAGACCCCCGCCACGAGCCTCCAGCTCCTCGCTGAGAGCCTGCTGGAGGTGCTCGACGATGATCCCGGGCAGGCCCGTTTCTTCGCCGAGCAGCTAAAGAGCGAGACCGGCCGCATGAACCAGCTCATCTCCGACCTGCTGGACCTCGCCCGGCTCGAAAGCGAGGAAGGCGTCCCGGACCCCCGGCCCGTGGACGTGCGCTCCGTACTCATGGTGGTGCTCGCTCGCATGAGACAGGTCGCCCGCGGCAAGGAGATAGATCTGCGCTGGAAACGCTACGGCGAAGCCTCCCGGTACATCATAGAGGGCGACGAGACCCAGATCACCTCCATGTTTACCAACCTCGTGGACAACGCCGTGAAGTACACCCCGCCCGGCGGCGTGGTCGAGGTGATAGGCGACGCCGCCGGGGGCGGAATCTCCGTGAGCGTGTCCGACACCGGGATCGGCATCCCCCGGGACAAGCTCTCCCGGCTCTTCGAGCGGTTCTACCGGGTGGACAAGGCCCGCTCCAAGGAGACCGGCGGCACCGGACTCGGGCTCTCCATAGTCCGGCACATAGCCGAGAAGCACGGCGGCCGGGTCTCCGTGCAGAGCGCCCCCGGAGAAGGCTCCACCTTTACCGTACATCCCCCCCGCCGGTAACCTCCGGTAACCGCTGGTAACCACCGGCAGCCTCCGGCAGGATCAAGCGGCTTCGAGCCAGAGACCGGACGTGCGGCTCGCGGCGTACCTGGCGGACCCGGCCCGGCGGTTGGCAGAGCCCCGGTCCGGGTCCGGGGCTAGCCTCTTCTACCGGCGCGCCACAGCACGGTCCGCACCCGGGCAGCGAGCTCGTCCGGCGAGAAAGGCTTTACCACGTAGTCGTCGAGACCGGCTTCCAGCCCCTCGATTATGTCGCGCTCGCCGTGGCGGGAGGTGAGCATTATGACCGGCAACCCGGCAAACCCTTCGCTCTCCCGCACGCTGCGCACCAGCTGCAGGCCGTTCATCCGGGGCATCAGGCTGTCGGTAATGAGCAGGTCCGGCGCCTCCTCCTCGAGAAGATCCAGCGCCTCCCATCCGTCTTCGGCCTCCTCGATCTCACACCCGAGCCCGGAAAGCTTCACGGTGACGATGCGGCGCACCACCCTGTCGTCGTCGGCCACGAGTATCCTGGCGCCTTCCAACTCCATACCAAAGCCCTCCTCATCACAAGACCTCACGGGCGTGAAGCATCCTGATGTACGCGATTTGTACACAATTTGGTTGTACTCGATACAATTTGCCCTGTCAGGGTCTCATAGAGTTCCCGGACACTATAAATATAGTAGACAACGTCCGACAATCTAGCCGGGATGTATGGATCTAGCTCTGACATATCGTACGTGATGCTGATAGTGGTGGCGCTCATGGCGTTTCTGATACTCGCCTTGATCCTCGCCACGGCGGGCGTAAAGTCCGCCCGTCATGCGAGAAACCTCCTCCGGAAATCCCGGCGGAGACAGATAGAGCCGGACCTAGAACGCTTCCTCATCGAGGGGGACTCCTCGGGCCTGCACGGCCTTCACAGCCTTCACAGAGGCGATAGGGATCGCTATCTGGCCCCACTCATGGTGGAGCGCATGGACGTGCTCCGGGGATCGGAGAGGCTCCGCATAGCCGGGCTCGCGGGGGAGCTGGGGCTGCTCGACAAGTATCTGCGCGACCTCTCCTCGCGGGGCAGGTGGCGCAGGGCCCGGGCGGTGGAGCGGCTGGGCTACTTCGGCGGGCCGGACGAGGCTCCGGCGGTAGCGGCTCTCCTCGCGGACGAGGACGAGACGGTGCGGGCCGTGGCGGCCCGGAGCCTGGCCCGCATAGGCTCGGAGGCGGCGGTCGAGGCCCTGGTCCGCACCCTGGACGACCCATCAGAGCTGACCCGCCTCCGGGTCGCGGAGAACCTGGACCGCGTGGGCCGGCCCGCCGTTGCCCCGCTGGTGGCGCTGCTCGAGGAGGCCGCGGTGCCCCGGGCAGGGTCCCGTGGGGAACGAGCCCCGTACGGACCGGCCTTCGCCTCCCGGGTGCTCGGGGGGTTGCGGGCCCAGGAGGCTCGCCCGGCGCTCCGGGCCGCCGTCCAGGGCGACGACGAACCCGACATCCGGGCCCAGGCCGCCCGGGCGCTGGGCATGATCGGAGACACGGAGGACGTGGCTCTGCTGGTAGAGGCGGCGGGCGACAGGCAGTGGCCCGTCCGGGTCCAGGCCGCCAACGCCCTGGGCTCCATCGGGGAGCCCGAGACGGCACCCGTACTGGAAAAGATGGTCGCCGACCGGGAGTGGTGGGTGAGGTCGGCCTCGGCCGGCGCGCTCGCGAACATGGGACGCCCCGGCGAGGACGCCCTCGTCGGCCTGCTCGGCTCCCCCGACCGTTACGCCCGCGACCGGGCCGCCGCCACCCTGGAGAGGAGAGGCATAACCCGCCGCTTCATCAGACAGCTGCCGCTGGAGAACGCCCGGGGAGAAAGGGCCCGGGCGGCGCTCTCCGCGCTGGCCGCCAGCGGCGTCACCCGGCACCTCCACGACCTCCTGCAGGAGATGCCGGAAGGCGAGGAGAAGAGGATGCTGGAGGGTATCGTGCAAGCGCAGGGTAAGGGAGCCGGAACAGAGCCGGATACCTCAAGCCAGAGCCCCGGAAAACCCGGAGAAAACCGGGCGTCTTGAGCGTCTTGAGCGTCGCCGGCTTCATCCTGTGGGTCAACTACGCGATACTCGTCTACTTTCTCCTGATAAACGGGTTCTACCTCTTTCTGTACCTGATGTCGTTCGTGAAAATCTCGGACTACGCCCGGCGGGAGGCGTTCTCGGGCCTTTCGGAGCTGATGGTCTCGCAGTACGCGCCCCCGGTCTCGCTCATAGTCCCCGCCTACAACGAGGAAGCAACCATAGCGGCCAGCGTCCGCTCCTTTCTCGCGCTCCACTACTCGAGTTTCGAGGTCGTGATCGTCAACGACGGCTCGACGGACCGGACCATCGAGATACTCCGGGAGCAGTTCGGCCTGACGGAATCCGATCAGCCGGTAAGAAAGCAGCTACAGACCAGGCCGATAAAGGCGGTCTACGCCGCGGCCTCCGAGAGCCTGATCGTGGTGGACAAGGAGAACGGCGGCAAGGCCGACGCCCTGAACGTCGGTATCTGCGCCGCGAACTACCCGATAGTGTGCTGCATAGACGCCGACGTAATCCTCGAAGAAGACGCGCTCCTGCGCATAGCGCGGCCCATGATCGAGTCAGCCGACGTCTCCGCGGTCGGCGGCATAGTCCGGGTGGCCAACGGCTGCGAGGTCGACTCCGGCAGGGTCGTCGAGGTCGGCACCCCCCGGAGCGCGATCCCGAACTTCCAGATCGTGGAGTACCTGCGGGCCTTTCTCGCCGGGCGCACCGGCTGGGGCGTGCTGAACGCGCTGCTCATAATCTCGGGGGCGTTCGGCATGTTCCGCCGCCGGGACCTCATAGCGGCGGGCGGCTACGTCCACGACACCGTCGGCGAGGACATGGAGCTCGTCACCCGGCTGCACCGGGTACTGCGCGAGGAGAACCGCCGCTACCGCATAGAGTTCATCCCGGACCCCGTCGCCTGGACCGAGGTGCCGGCTACCGTGAAGGTGCTGCGCCGTCAGCGGGACCGCTGGCACCGGGGCCTCATAGACACCCTCGTCAGGCACCGCAGGATGTTCATGAACCCCCGATACGGCACCGTCGGGATGCTCGCGATGCCGTATTTCTTGTTCTTCGAGTTTCTGGGCCCGGTGATAGAGCTGACGGGCTACGCGGCCTTTGCCCTCGGCCTCGCGCTCGGCTACCTGAGCTTCGCCTTCGCCGCGGCATTCTTCCTGGTCGCGGTGGGACTCGGGATCGTGCTCTCGGTCGGGGCGATCTTCATGGAGGAGCTGCGGCTCAAGCGGTACCCGCACTGGAAAGACCTCGCCAAGCTCACCTTCTACGGCGTAATAGAGAACTTCGGCTACCGCCAGCTCGTCACCGTGTGGAGGTTCCTCGCCATAATCTCCTTCCTGCGCAACAACCAGTCCTGGGGCTCGATGGAGCGCCGGGGCTTCGACCCCGCCAAACGCTCGAAGAAAAAGGGCTGAACTCTACTCCCACCCTCGCCGGAGCCCTTCCTTCCCTGCGCTAGACTCCGTAACGATAGTGGAAGCGGAGAAAGGAGCCGCATTGCGCGACACGCTACCGGAGCAGAGGACCGGGTTCACCGCGGAGCTGTGGGGCCGCGCCAGGCCCGTGTACGAGCGGATACTCGGCCACCCGTTTCTCGCCGGGCTCTCCGACGGCACGCTATCCGGGGACCGCTTCAGACACTACGTTACCCAGGATGCGCTCTACCTGGCGGACTACGCCCGCGCCCTGAGCCTCGTCGGCGTGAGTTCCGGCGAGGGCGAGACGCTGGAGATGTTCAACCGGCACGCCGGGGGAGCCATCGTCGTCGAGCGCGAGCTACACGGCGGCCTGCTGGCCGGGCTCGGGGTCTCGGAAGGGGACGCGGAGCCCGCCCCGACCACCCTGGCCTACACGAGCTATCTCCTGAGGACCGCGGCCCTCGAGCCGTATCCAGAAGCCCTGTGCGCCGTGTTGCCGTGTTACTGGATCTACCGCGAGGTAGGCGACGCCCTGGCCGAGAAAGGCTCCCCGGAGGATCTATACGACGACTGGATACGGACCTACGCGGGAGAGGATTTCGACTCCCTAGTCTCGGAGGTGCTCGACCTCACCGACCGTGCGGGCAGGAAGCTCTCGGGACCCGAACGGGAGAAGGCCGGGCGCGCCTTCGAGACCGCCGCCCGCTACGAGTGGATGTTCTGGAACATGGGCTGGACGCTTGAGGGCTGGCCCGTGGGGTGACCCGTGGACTGCCCCCGCGCACCGCACGTATCCCGCGCGTAAACGCGTAGAGGAGGGCCGAGGTATCCGGCCCTCCTCTACAAACCCACTATGGAGCCCGTGGGGACTCTCTAGCTCTCGGAACCCTCGACCTGCCCCTGCGAGCTTTCGGAGCCCTCGACCCGGATGCGCTCCGGCTGCCGCACCTCGGCGGCGCCCTTCAAGGTCACCTCCAGCACGCCGTCGTCGAAGCGGGCGTGGACGTCGCCGCCGCTAACGTTGTCGGGAACCCTGAAGCTGCGGCTAAACGAGCCATAGTGCAACTCCCGGGAATGATACCCGGAGCCCTCACTCTCCTGCTCGTCCTGGCGCTCGCCAGAGATGGTCAGTACCCCGTTGGAAAGCGTAACCTCCAGGTCGTCCTGCTTTACGCCCGGCAGCTCGGACCTGAGCACGAGATCCCCACCGCGGCTCAGGACGTCCGTGGCCGGACTCAGCAACTCCGGCTGCGCCTGCCGGACCGGACGCCGGCCAAACCTGCCGACCATCTCGTCCAACATCCGGTTCATCTCACCCTGCGTGTCCATAAAACCCCTGAAAGGACTCAGCATATCCGCCTCCTTCTGTACTCCCCCGCATCCTCGCGGGCTTCCTCCGATTACGATCCCATAATAGCCCTTTAATACAGTTTTTCAACAGCTTTTCTACAGAAATTTACGAAATTTTTCCAGTTAATCTCGTGTTTTAATATGTTCGTCACGGGCTTACGATTACGGGAATTGCGGGAGTCAGGGAGCGGGAGAAGAAGGCGATGCAGGAGCGGGATGTCGGCGGGTATTTGATACGGGTTCGCAGGACGCGGATGTGGACCCAGGGCGAGCTCGCGCAGGAGGCGGGGGTTAGTCCGACGACGGTTTCCGGCATAGAGAGTGGCAAGATCTCCCGGCCCCACTTCGGCACCTTGAGGAAGCTGGCGCGGGTGCTGGAGGTGAACCCGCAGGATTTTTTCGAGCAGGAGCCGGCGGAGGGCGTAGGTAGATCCCCCGCCGCCCTGAGTCTGAGATGGGCGAGATCCACGCGGGATCTTGAGTTCGAGCGCGAGCTGGACCGCGCCTCTTTGCAGGGATTGAAACGGCTGATCCGGATACTTGAGGAGGAGCGCGGGCGGCTGCAGGGGCTCTATGGTGAGTTTCCGCCGGGTAGCGAGGAGCGGCTCCGCGTCAAGGGCGAGCTACGGCACATCGCCGCGCGATCCGAGTCCGTCTCCACGTCTATGCTATTCCACCCGGAGAGGCGAGAGGGTTAGCGGTCCTCCTTGCGGCGCCACTCGCCGTTTTCATCTTTCGTGTACTTCGTCTCTACGGTGCTCCAGGCCACCCGGTGGGCGCGGCTCTCCTCGCCGTACTCGTCCAGCGCGCCGTTGAAGGCCTCCTTGTAGATCTCCTGCGCCGGCTTCGGCAGGTTGTCCTTGACGCCTTTCGGCAGCTCGGTAATCTTTTCGTAGGGCATATTCTCCTCCTGTTTCACTACTCTCGGGGGAGCCGTACCCACTCTCACCTGACACTACTCCGGTAAAGAAACCCTACGGCCAAAAACAGTGCCGCCATGTATATAACGGTGCGGTCGGCAAGCTCGGGGAGCAGGACGCCCACGATCAGGGCCGCGGCGAACACGAACCGGAGCATCATAAGAGCATCATAAGAGCGTCATTATGCTAGAAACCCGGCCCTTCCGCCCGCGCCGCGGTTACCTCACCTCTCCACTCTTCCTCGTCTGCTCGCCTGCTCGTCTATGTATTCGTCCATCTATCCGGGCCACCGAATCTGGCCATCATCCCGGTCCCCTTGTCCCGTATCCGAGAGCACGGCCTCCACCTCCCGCCGCACGCCATCCGCGCCGGGCAGATCCCCGCAGAACCTTGCGACGTCCCGGAGATCATCGGCTGCTTTCTCCCGCAGCCCGGTCTCCAGCAGCGGGGCGCCGAGCCTTACGGCGTGTAGCGCCAGGTTTGCGGCGTCACGGGGGTCCGTGATCTCCTGCGGCGCCAGCCGGGCCACGGCGAGCGCGCGCTCCCACAGTGAGTAAAGACGCTCCTCCATCGGGTTGGCCCGCATCGCCCGGCCCACCAGCTCCAGAAAGCGGTCCAGCACCGCGACCTGTCCGCTGGTAAATGCGGAGCGCCGGATCTGGTCCAGCCCGAGCCCGACCACGTCGTCGAAGCCATAGTAACCGACCCGCAAGATCACCTCTGAGCCCTGTAGCTCGTAGTGATGCAGCCCGCCCGGCATCTTCTTGTCTCCCAGGGCGATCAGAATCGCCTCTATCCGGTCCATCGCCTGCATCGAGGAGGTGGGGTCGTTCACCCCCGGTGAAAGCCCGAGTATGGCGATGTCTGCGAGCTGCCTGAGTCCGAAGGCGAAGTCCTGCTGAAAGGAACGCTCCTTACCCGTGATTATCGCCTTGTGCAACTTATCTTCGATCTCACCGTCCATCTCCACCCCCTCGGAGGCCCAGATCCTGGCTATTGGCAGCCCGGCGGAGATGAAGAAACCCTGGCCAGAAGGGAGGTCTACGAACGTCTTGCCGCCCCCGTCTCCCGAAAGACCTCCAACAACCTCCGCTATCGAGCGCCGGTCCAAGTGCTGTACGTACCCACTCTTCCGGCAGAGCAGCACCGCTGGCGCGCCCCCGGTTACGGGGGGCTCCTCGGCATCCGTCCGGCTATCTCCCTCCAGGTCCTCGAGGTCCCGGATGTATCGCAAGGAGTCGAGGTGGGCGCCCTTGACGATGGACGAGGACTGGATCATGTCCGCGACGTGGTGGATAAAGTAGATGAGGAGACCGACGCAGCCGAGCGCCAACAGCATGGCAACCGTAAGCCCGAGTACCGGCACGAAAGGCTCTGCCGAGGAGCCGGTCGGGGTGCGGATTATCCGGAGGACCTGTATGCAGTAGGTAAAGGTGCCCAAGAACGTTCCGAGCACCACCTGTATCCCCCGGTCGGCCAGGAAGTTCTGCATCACCCGGGGTGTGTACTGTGAGGAGGCAAGCGTCAACGTTACTATGGCCAGTGAGAAAGAGGTGGCGGTGACCGTTATGATGCCGCCGGATATGGCACCCAGCAGCGAACGCGCGGCGTCTGCGCCCCCGGAGAAGATCAGCGGCGACCCCGTCACCCCGGACACGAACCTCCTGTCCGCATACTGCATAGCGAAGAACAACAAAAGGCTCGCGGCCACCAGGAGAGCCGGCACGAACCAAAAGCTGGAGTTCAGCCTGCCCCACAGAAAACTCAACCTCCGCTTTAACAAGCACACTCCTAATATCTCTGGACACGAAAAGCGTACCCTTTACCCGGATACGCGCCAGCTTCACCGACCCAAGCCTCAACTACCCATTCTAGCCCCCGGTGGAGAAGTGGTCCCAGCCAGAGAGCGACTCCTGCCTCTCGCCGCGCCGCAGAAACTCGACTCCGGGGTGGGCCGTGATCTCGCCCACCACGCTAACCGGCGTGCCGCAGGCCGCACGCATCCGGTCCAGCGTCTCCTCCGGGGCGGCCACGAGCAGCTCGTAGTCCTCGCCGCCGGTCGCCGCGAGCATCCCCGGGTCACGGCCCTCCGACTCGGCAAACGCCCGCGTGTCCCCGGCTACCGGCAGCCTCTCGAGCTCTATGCGGCAACCAACCCCGCTGCGCTCGCACAGGTGCCGCACGTCAGAGGCCAGGCCATCCGAGAGGTCTATCATCGCCCGGACCCCCGCCGCCGAGGCCGCCCTGCCGGCCTCCACCCGGGGCTCTGGGCGCAGGTGCCGCTCCGCGAGCCGCGAAGCCTCTGTCCCGCGTCCGGCCTCCAGCGCCAGGAAACCGGCCGCCGAGGCCCCGAGCTCCCCGGTTACCGCCAGGAGATCCCCGGCCCGGGCCCCGCTCCGCAGCACCGGCTCCCCACCCGCCGGAACGCCCCCGATTATCGTGACGTCCACGGTGAGCGCCGCCGCCCCGGTGGTGTCGCCCCCGAGCGGGTACACCCCGAACTCCCGGGCGGCCTCCAGCATTCCTTCCATGCACCGCAGGGCCGTCCCGGAGTCCGGTGACCCGCCGGAGCAGAGTATGAAGCGGGGCTCGCAACCCATCGCGGCCACGTCGGACACGTTCACGGCGACCGCCTTGTAACCCACATCCTCCGGCGTGGCCCAGTCCAGAAAGTGGTGCCCGTACACCAGCATGTCAGCCGCGACCACCCACTCCGCATTACCGAGCCTTACCACGGCGCAGTCGTCGCCTATGGGCACCACCACCTCGGGCGGCCTCTCCGGCAGCCCGTCATACAGCCTGCGTATAACCTCGAACTCTCTCACCGGAGCGCGGTCTTCACATTCTGTATTTTTGTATTATAGTGTTGATGCACATTCACGATTCAGGCTCTCCCGGCACGGTTCATGCGCTCGATGGCGGACCACAGGTCTTGTATCTCGCGGGGTTTGTACCAGGTCTTTAGGCTCTCCCACTCAGATCTCGTGGCCCAGACGTGGGCGTCGTGGGCCTCGTCTTCGAGGCGTATTGCTCCGCCTGTGTAAGGCGATACGAAGCCGACGCCGGCGTATAGCTCGTGGTCGTCGGGGCCGCGCCAGGGCTCTACCCGCGCCCACCACGCCGGCCCGGGATGAGCGTCTACTCCGGTCTCTTCCAGGGTCTCGCGGCGGGCGGCGGCGGCGAAGTCCTCGCCCGGCTCCAGCATGCCGCCGGGGTTCTCCCAGAGGCCGACGGGCGGTTTGCGGCGGCGCAGGAGCAGGGCTCGCGGCTCTGTATTATCGTCGCCCGGGTTCACGAGCACCGTACCGGCCCCGAGGTTCGCAACCACCTCTGCGGGCTCCCGGGATTCGGAATCACCGGGGCCAGTGCCGGGGGTGGCGCGCGGCGGTGAGAAGGGCGCGGAGGGCGTGGAGGGCGTTACGGGCAGGGTGTCGAGCACCCGGGGGACGCGCCGAATGTCATCCAGGCTCCACCAGCTAGGCAGGGTGAGCCACTCCTCTACGGTGGCCCAGCGGTGATCCAGGTGCTCGGCTGAGAGGCGTACCGCGCGCTCGGTCTCGACGGGGGCCCGGGAGGCGAAGAACACGCTCCCGAGGAGGTCTCCGGCGTTACCCCCCGGCCGTGGTCCGACCCAGGTGGCGAGTATCCTTTCGGGGTGCAGGGAGAGCCCGGTCTCCTCTTGGAGCTCGCGGATCGCCCCGGCGGAGAAATCCTCGCCGGGGGCCAGCCGTCCGGCGGGCGGCTCCCAGGTGCCGCCCGGGCGTTGTAGGAGCAGCATCCGGTCGTCGGATAGGACGGGCAGGATCCCGGAGACGAGCGAGGCTCTGACGCTCAACCGGTGGCGCGGGACCGGGGAGCCGGGGGCAGGTAGGCGCGTAGCTCGCGGGCGGCGGCGGCCGGGTCTTCGGCGTCCAGCACGGCCCGTACCACGGCGAACCCCGGCGCGCCCGCCTCGGCCACCTCGCCGGCGGTCTGCAGGGTCACGCCGCCAATGGCGAACCACGGCACCGGCGGCTGCTCTTGGGAGAGGGCACTGACAAGCTCCAGCCCGCCGACGTCGCCGCCGGGCTTCGTCGGGGTGGCGTAGACCGCGCCGACGCCGAGGTAGTCCGCGCCGTTTCGCAGCGCCTGCCGGACCTCCTCGACCGTTCCCGCGGACCTCCCGATCACGGCTTCCGTTCCGAGAGTCCGGCGGGCCTCGGCGGTCGAGGCGTCGTCCTGGCCGAGGTGGACGCCGCACTCGATGCCCTCGGCGGCGCAGAGCCGGGCGAGCTCCAGATCGTCGTTTACCGTGAAGATCGCTCTGGAGCCGCCGGAGCCGTCGGTGTCTCCGGCAAATCCGGTGTCGCAGGCGGCCGAGATCTCCCGCGCCAGCGGCAACAGCTCTGCCGCAGGCCGGCCCTTCTCCCGGAGCTGCACCACGTCTACCCCGCCCCGCACGGCGGAGCGTACCCTCTCGGCGAGATCCGGGCGCGGGTCGGTAACGAGCAGGAGACGGGCATCTTGCAGCCGTTGCCGGGGCCCGGTCGGGCTCAACTTCCGACCCTGCGCGGCGCCCACGCGACGACCTCCAGCCTGCGGGAGAAGTGCAGGAGGGGCGCAGAGTCCGGGAGCTTCAGGCCGATCTGGCCGGTCATCTCCAGCTCGGAGACCTCGGCCTCGGCGGGCTGGAGCCGCCAGTCGTCGTGGTGGATCTCACCCCGCCGCAGCCGGCCCGCGCTATCGGCGGCGTAGAGACAGTAGCGATCCGTTAGGAATCGCTCCAGGTCTCCGGCCTCCACGGGCGGCCCGGTTGGCCGGTAGCGGGCCGTGAAGCGCGTGTCGTGGGCGCGGCGGTGGGTACGGACGCTGCGGTAGTCCACGCCGTCAGACCCGTGCGGGCGGCAGGACATGGCCGCGTCGTAGTACGGCAGGCTGAACGTGGCGCGGGCCAGGCGCACGGCGAGCGGGTTGTGGGCGTCGAGGCTGAAGAACCAGATCCCCGGCTTGCCGCCAGCGGTCACGTAGGTGCGCAGATTCAGCTCCGGGAAGTCCGAAACGTGCGGCACGCCGGGCAGGTACCGGGGACTGACGCCGCTCATCCTGAACGGGACCACCCCGAGCCAGGCGCTGCCGTCGAAGGTGTCGAGATCCAGGGCCGGCGGTATAAGGGGACGGAGCGCGTCGTATCCGACCGGCCAGTGCATGAAGAGCAGGTCGTGCCAGCGCATCGAGAGCGCCCACCGCCCCTCCGGCGGCGGATAGGGACGATGATCCCCGCGCTCTAGCAAGCTGTTTTCGGCGCCGTCCGGCATCCCTCTATCCTAGCACCCGGCTTCCTCGGAGCACCCGCAGCAGGAAGTACCCGATCACTGCGCCCGGGATGGCGGACAGCGCGAACGACCCCGCGAGCACCAGAAACCCGCTGGTCGCACCGGAGAGCCCGGCGAGCGGCGCGAACAAGAGGGCACTTAACGAGGCCCCGATCAAGACCGTCCCGAACGGCTCCGCAAAGGCCGCCGCGTCGCGTCGCAGGGCCCGGTAGGCGAATCCGACCGCGAGCGCGCCGAACGGGCTGCCGGGGAAGGCGAAGATGCTCCCGGTTCCGGTTGCGAATCGCAGGGTCGCGGTAACGAGCGCCGAGCCCGCCGCCCACCACGGCCCGAGCGCGACCCCGGCGATTACGTTGATCGCGTGCTGAAAAGGAAACACCCGCGCCCCGCCGACCGGCACCGAGAACAGCCCGAGCAACACCCCGAGCGCAGCCAGTAGTCCGGCAAGAACGAGCTTGCGGGTAAGCCCGGAGACCGCACTCCCTTCCTGACTTCGAGTGCCGCTGTTCAACCTAGGTATCCAAACTACGTCTCTCGCACCCGCGGTTCGCCCAGGCCTCCAGGGTCCTGCGCGAACCGGGCGAGCGCATCCAGCAGCCGGGGCTCGAAGGTCCCGGGGCCGTCGGCATCCTGAGCGGCGGCCTCTCCGGCGCGCCCGAAGTACGCGAGCGCGGCTGCGGCGGTCTCGGGGTCGAGGCCGTCCCGTGTGTCCTGTACGGCGGCGAAGCAGCCAATGGCCGCGGTCGAGGCGCAGCCGGTGCCCACGACGCGGCCCATGAGCGGGTGTCCATTCTCGACGGCCAGCGTACCGCCCGGGCCGGAGACGTAGTCGGTGGGGCCGGTCGCAGCCACGGTGGTGCCGAGCGTGCGGGCGGCCTCCACGGTGGCCTCCCGGGCGTCGCCGTTTTGTAGAGAGAGGCTCTCCACGCCGCGCACCTCGCCGGAGAGCCCGGCGAGCGTCGCGACCTCCCCGGCGTTGCCGCACACCGCGGCGACGGAAAGCTCCGAGAGCACGCGCTCTGCGGAGCGGGTCCTGAGCGCGGTGGCCCCGGCTCCGACGGGATCCAGCACGACCGGCGCGCCCCGGCGGTTCGCCTCTTTTCCGGCGGCGAGCGCGGCCTCCACGAAGCCGGGGTCCAGGGTGCCGAGGTTTATCACGAGGGCGGAGGCGGCGGAGGCCATCTCCTCTACCTCCTCGGCGCTCTGGGCCATCACCGGCAGCGCCCCGGTGCAGAGTGTGACGTTCGCCACCAGGTTCACGGTGACGTAGTTGGTCAGATGGTGTACGAGCGGCCTGCGCTCTGCGAGCCTTTCGAGTGCTTCCGTCGCCTCCACTAAAGATCCTCCTCCGGTAGCGTAATTACCCCGCCGAGGGCGTGGACGGGTCCAGCCCCGGCCCCGATCTCGTCCAGCCCGTGTCTCACGGCCCCCGAGGCCACCTTCCGTGCCCGCCAGGCCGCCGCCTCCAGCCCGAAACCCCGCGCCAGGAAGCTTGCCAACGCCGAGGAGTGGGTACAGCCCGCGCCGTGTGTCGCCCGGGTGTCGTGGAGCTCGCCTTCTATTCGGATAAACGTCTCGCCGTCGTAGAGCAGGTCGTCGCCGCTCGCGGTGTGGCCGCCGGTTATGAGCACGGCGCGCGGGCCGAAGCCGTAGAGTATCCTCGCGCACTCCTCGATACGCTCCTCATCCACAGGCTCACCGGGCAGGGCCAGGGCGAACGCCTCGTTCACGTTCGGCGTGATCGCGGCCGCCAGCGGGAACAGCCCCTGCTTGTAGATCTCGACGGCCTCGTCTTCCAGGAGCACTGCGCCACTCTCCGCGACCATTACCGGGTCCACGACGAGGTTCGGCAGCCCGAGGCGTTGTACCGTCCGCGCGACGGCGGAGATGATCCCGGCACTGAAGAGCATCCCGGTCTTTACGGCGTCAGCGCCTATGTCCGTGGCGACGGCCTCGATCTGCTCCGCCGCGACCTCCGGCGGCAGGGCGTGAATACCCTCGACCCCGAGGGTGTTCTGGGAGGTGGTCGCAACGACCGCCGTCGTCCCGTACACCCCACAGCGCAGAAACGACTTGAGGTCGGCCTGTATCCCGGCGCCACCCCCGGAATCGCTGGTGGCGACGCTGATCACCCGCTCCAATCCTCCTCCTTCCGGTAGTTCGTCAGCTGAATAATCAGATGCATCACCAGGCGAATCATCAGGTGGCGCGGGCCGCCCCCTCGTGGGCCTCGACCTGCCGCCGCGACGGCCTGGCCTGGGCGAGGGCCGCCAGCAATAGCCTCACCCCGACCACGGCTATAACCAGGCTCGGCACCAGGTACACCGCGTTGTAGGCGGCCGAGTACACGGCCGGATTCCAGCCCTCGGGCGCGTAGGTGGCGAAGAACACCACACCGCTAAAGAAGTGCGCCACGAACCGGGCGGCGGTGGCGGCCAGCGTACCCAGGATGGTGCCGAGCGTCGTCGGCCGGAAGAGCCCGGCGAGGCCCAGCGCCCCGAACGCCACCGGATAGTCGAGCAGCACCTGGACCGGGTGCACGATGAACGGATCCACCATCAGGCTCAGGAAACCGTACACCACCCCGGCCAGCACGCCGGGCACGACGCCCTGACGCAGGGCGAACAGGATCAAGGGCACCATCTCCAGTGAGATGGACCCGCCGAACGGTAAATCCAACAGCTTCACGAAGCTAAGCACGAACGCGAGCGCTATGGCCAGCGCCGCCTCGGTAAGCACCCTTACATTCCGTACACTTCCCACCGCGACCTCCCTGTCTCGACTACGAAGGTAGCGGGGAGGCTCACGGCAAAAGAACCTCCCTGCGCCGGCATTATCCGGATCAGGTCCACGGGTCGGTTACCAGACGCTTCTTACGCTCCTCACGAGCTCCGTCCGGCACCCTCTCAGCCTCTCGGCTCCCCGGTTGCCTATTAGACGTTAAATGTACCCTAATGTATCGCCACGGGCAAGCGCACCGGCGGTCTCCTTTACGCGAGCACGGCTATTCTTTCGCCGTCACCCCGGAGGCCCACAGGAGCCCGAGAACCGTGGTGGAGGCCGTGATCTCACCTGACCGCACCTTGGCGAGGGCCTCCGCGAACGGCATCTCCACCGCCCGCAGAAATTCCGTGGGCTCCGGCTCCGGTCCGCGCCCGTCGGGCACCGCCCGGCAAGAGAACAGGTGACACACCTCCGTGCTGCGGCCCGGGCTGGTATGTACGGAGGTGAGGTGCTCCAGCGCCTCCGCCCGGTAGCCGGTCTCCTCCAGAAGCTCCTTGCGGGCGGCCTCGCGCGGGTCCTCCTCGAGCTCCACCCCGCCTCCAGGAAGCTCCAGCGTCGTGCCGCCGACGGGCTGGCGGTACTGCCGCACGAGCACGACCCCGCCGGCCTCCGTAACGGGCACCACCACCGCGAACCCGGAGCTTTCGAGCACCCCGTACTCTATGCCGGTCCCGTCCGGCAGCGTAACGTCGTCCACCCGGAAAGAGCACCACGGGCTCCGGTACAGGTACTCCATCCCGAGCGTGCGCCAACTCTCACTCACAGAACCACAGTATAGTGCCCAAGTAAGAGAAGACGCACAAAAAGGAGGGGCCCTCGGGCCCCTCCCCTATCCTTCTTATCTCCGGCCCCCATGAGAAGGGCCGTCACCGGCGCCCGGCTACTCGAAGTGCTCGGCGGCCTTGGTGATGTAGCTCTCCATCTCGTCCGGGACCTCGTCCTCGGGGTAGATCGCCTCGACCGGGCACTCCGGCTCGCAGGCGCCGCAGTCGATGCACTCTTCGGGGTTGATCATGAAATGATCCCCACCGTCGTAGATGCAGTCTACCGGGCAAACCTCTACACAGCTCTGGTCCTTGGTGCCGATGCACGGCTCGGTAATTACGTAAGTCATATCGCTCCTCTCAAGCTACTCTCAAAGCCCCTGTGTTTTCTGGTCTGACGCCGTTATACCAGCGCAATCCCGGCCACACAGCGCCCGAATGACGACCGTCGCCACAGGGCTTGAGCAGCATCACGCCTGCATGTGACCCAGATCAAATACACAGGATTTTTGCCTGCAAATAGGACTTATTGGGAAGCGGTTGCAATAGTATAGCAGGTCTCTGGTGCCGGAGGTGCGGCTTGTGTGGGACTTGTGTGGGTCTGGCCCGGGGCTCAGGTCTTGAGGCGGAGCCCGGCCGGGTCGAGGATGGTGATGGTCTTGGCTTCTAGGTCCAGGATGCCTTCGCGGGCGAGCCGGGAGAGGGCGCGGGATAGCGCCTCACGGGAGATGCCGGTCGCCTCGGCCATCTCCTGGCGCGAAAGGGAGGGCTCGAAGACGACGCCGCTCCGGGTGACGCGCCCCTCCTCCCCGGCGAGGGCGAGCAGCAGCCGGGCCACGCGCTGGGGGGCGCTGTGGAATACGAGGTCGCCGACGAGGTCCTCCAGCTCGCGGGATCGGGAGGCCAGGGCGCGAGCGAGACGTACGGCGCCCTCGGGATGGGAGTTCATGATCTCCACGATGTCGTCGCGGAAGATGGCGTAGAGCACGCAGTCGGTCAGGGCGGTTGCGCCCTGACTCTGGGGCTGGCCTTCGAGCGCGGAGGCCAGCCCGAGCACCGCGCCGTCGCCGACGACGCCCAGGATCTGATCCCGGCTCTTCTGCCCGCCCGAGGAGCGCAGGAGCTTCGCCCGCCCCTCACGCAGGAAGTAAACCGCCCCCGAAGGCTCCCCCTCCCGGTACAGCGGCGTCCCCGCGCCGACCTCCAGAACCTCCGCGGTAACCGCGAGGTCCTGGAAGAAACCCTCGCCTATACCGGAGAAAAGCTCGAACTCCTGCAGGCCCTCTAGCTTTGAGAGGTGCTCGACCGCCCGGCAGCGGGCGCCGGGCATCCGGGTCCAGGACGGCGGGGCGTTCTCGTACACCGCTACCTTCTCTCCTCGCAAGTCTTCACAGTTCCTTTATACGCCAAGTAAGGTGATTCTGCAGTCAAATATGGAATTCAGATCGAGATCAGGTCGAGAATGGTGAATTGTCCACCCCAAGCCCTACATCCGCAGCTCTTCCAGAAACTCCGACGGTACGTCGCCACTCGATACGAGCAGGCGGTCTCTTGCGCGGGTACAGGCGACGTAGAGCAGGTGACGCTCCGTGTCGTAGACTTCGGCTAGATCCGCCTCGTCCGATACGGTCTCTATCCGCTCCTGGGACGGGATAACCTCATCGTCGCAGCCCATCACGACAACGGCTCGGAACTCTAGTCCCTTTGCGAGATGCATCGTGCCGACCGAAACATGTCCGCCGCTCATTTCCAGGCTCTCGTCCAACACCTTGAACGGGAGACCGGCATTCTCGATGGCACTGCTAGCCCGGTCCAGCTCCGCCGCCGAGCGGACGAAGATGCCCGTCTCGTGCGGCATTACGCCTGCTTCCCGCAAGCTCTGGGGCCACAGGCCCACCGCTTCGGCTTCCTCTTCTAGGCTATCCAGAACCCGGATCGTGGGCATTGGTCCATTAAACACCGAGACCGTTCTGCCCCTTTCTTCTACGTTGCCGTCCACGTCGGAGAGCTCGGAGTCCAGCAGCCGGTCGGCCTGCGAGCGGATCTGGTGCGAGGTCCGGTAGTTGATCTGCAGCGTCCGGGACCGTCCGCGGATGTCTATGCCGAGCGCCTTCCAAGAGACGGGAGACTGGGAGATCCTCTGCCCCGGATCCTCGGCGAAACCTATAAATCAGTGTACTTTTTGTTGGATCCGCGTGACTTTTCTAAGGGATATTTTTGCTCATTGACTGTAATCTTTTTCGACACAGCTTCTTGTATGTCTATCGAAAGGTCATGCGTTAAATAGGTGAGCAAAATGGCGATGTCTGCGATCTCGGACGTGATCGCTGCGTGGTGCTCTTCTACCACTCGTGGAACTTGCTGATCACTCGACCAAACAAAGTACTCTAGTAGCTCTGCTGCTTCCACCGAGAGTGCAGACGCCACATTGCGCACTGTATGAAATTGCTCCCAGTCCCGAGCTTCTCGGAACTCTAAAAGAGCGTTAACCAATTCGGGTGTGAGCATTTCTCCTCTTATATCTGTTCATTCTTGAAAGCAGTTCTCGTTGTGCCAACTCAAGAAGTCTTCACTCGGACGATGGCCAGGATCTTGAGGTACGTTGGAAAGAGTTTTTCCGTGCAAACGATAATACGGTTGCCCATTGAACCATTGTTCTTTGATTTGCGGACTCACTTCCACGCGCAACTCTGGCGTTACGGTAACGAGACCGGCATCGAACAGCTTGTGAAAGTCTGATCGCAGGAGCATACCGTTCGACACCTCGTTTACGCCACTTCTCGCAAAGGGCCTAATGTGCGCCGCTTCGAGTACGGGAAGAGTACTTTCCCCGGTGATCGCACAACGGCGTCTGTAAGCATCTGTAACCGCCACCCTAAAGGCACCTTGCCCCAGACGAGGCTTTATGATCGTAGGTTCGCCGTAACGCGCACCGGCCTCTTGGACCTGATCCGGTAGACCACCAGCAAGCGAGCTCTTGAATCTTTCCTGAACCGCCGCCCACAAATTTACCCCGCTTGATTCTTGGGTATCATAGTAACGTCCTCGGACAACGTTACTAGCCCAATCTGGAGGATTGGCGATCCAGTTTTCCTTCCTCCAAAAGAAGGGGGACGTCAAGATAGTGCATCCAATTTCCGGGTCTCTTGCACTCGGATCGGAGACAAGCCGTCTGATCATCGTCTCAAAGGCTTCACGAGATTCTGCACCATTCTTTATCCCGAACACTTCCCAGGCGAGGGACAGTGGCAGTTTGGAGAATTTGACGAAAGTCCCGCCGCCCGCAACGTGATTGTATGGTCGCTTGAGCTTGAACAAAAATGGTGCTCCCGTTTCTAGCCCGACAAAGGGAGCTTTACCGCTAGGCTGCCAAAAATTGACCTCGTCTACGTTAGCGTTGCTCAGGAAATCGAACCATCCGTTATCCGTCACCCCTAGCCATAGCTTCATCGCAATACCCCGTAGGTAAATATCAATCCATGTAAATAAGCGGCCAGGTGGGGAACATGCCTATAGAACTCGGTCGCCGTCTCATCACCGGATAGGCCGTCGAAGTCGGCGAAGAGTCTAGGCTCGAGGTCGGCGGCCTCTTCGTCCTTCTCGGTGCGGCGCATCAGGTCGTCAACCAGCACCTTGGGGTGGACCTTCTCCTGGATGTACAGCGGCGGCGCGTGGACGACGAGGTCGGACCAGTCCTGCTCGTCCTTGCCGCGCCACACGAGCTGCGGGTCCAGGTCCCGGTTGCGGCGCTCGTAGGCGAGGCGCACCGGGTCTTGCTCCTCCTCCCGCATCACCGACTGGTGCTCGGCGGTCGGGATGTTCGGGCGCGTGGCATCCTCGTGCGTTAGCGTCTCCACGGACTTTGCCGACTTGTTGGTCTTTCTCGCCATGGGGTTAGATCAACCTTCCTACGCTTCCTCGTCGAAGGCCAGTTCCAGTTCCGCAGCCGCCGCTGCTAGCCTCCTGTCTCGCGTCCACAGCCGCGCGCCGCTATGCAGGACCGTGGCAGCCAGCAGGTGTACGTCCAGGTAGCCGATGCCCCGGCCCATCAGGGCGCGACGCTCGATAAACTCCAGAGCCTCGGGGTCCGTCGCCGTTGGGGCGGCGGGTAAATCTTCCAGAAGCCGGAGCACCTCGCGCCGGTCCTTGAGGTTGCCACAGGCCAACTCACCGATCACGAAAGGATGCATCATCACCTGTTCCGTCTCCAGGGCCTCATATAGCTTCTGCTCGCCCGAACGCAGGTGATCTATCCAGACGGAGGTGTCTACCAGGATCACGCAGACTCGGGCCGCCGTCGGGGAACAGGATCCAGGTCCGGGTCGCTGCCGCCGAGCCGTGCCAGACGTCTGGCGCTCTCACGTTCGATCAGGGCGCGCAATCCTGAGTGGATCAGGGCAGTCCGCCCCTCCACGCCGCTTACGCGCCGGGCCTCTTCCAGTAACTTCTCGTCCAGATTCACGGTGGTGCGCACGATTCTCGCCTCCTCTGTATGTGCATGAAATATACATCATATGACGCTTATTTTCATGTACATATACCCGCAATCCTACCGCTCGTTCATCTCTTCGCGGGTGAACTTGCGACCGCCGGTACGGAGCTTGCCGCGCAGTTCCTCTACCACCGCCATCGCCCTCTCGGCCTGTTGCTCGCGCCGCGCGTAATCCTCCAGCCAAGCCCGAAACTGCTCGTTCAAGGTGCTGTGTTCGGCCCGCGCCCGCCTGCGAGCGGCCTCGATCAGCTTTTCGTCGGCACTGAAGGTGATGTTCTTCATCAGACGTACCTCTCTGTCCCCTTTCATGTCACGTATAGACGCGCCACTCCCGCGTCAGTCTCTCCGCGTCAGACATGGATGGCCTCTCGCTCCACGAACGGGCGCAGCTCCGGGCGGAGTGCCTTGTCGGTAACGAGGTCCACGGGTCTTCCTAGCAAGTCCTCCAGATAGAACTGGAGGCCGAAGTACTGGCCCGAGGTAGCTGGGCCATCGAAAGCGACCAGTATGTCCACGTCGCTCTCCTCGTCGGCCGTGGCGCGCGAGGTGGAGCCGAACAGGGCGAGCTCCCGCACGCCGAAACGCTGTCTCAGCTCCGGCATGCAAGCCCTGATCCGGTCTAGATCCTCGTCGGTTCTTCTCATACCCTCTCCCCGATAAGCGATGCCACCATCTTATCGAACTCGGACTCTACCTTCGCCTCGAAGTCGGACTCTATCTGGTACGCCTCGGTCAGCTCGGCGAAGGCCCAGCGGCCGTAGCCGCCGTGGTTGTTTACGCCGGGTATCCAGTAGTTATCCATCGTGGACTTTTTGCTCTTTGCGTCCTCGCCTCTGAAGCCCTTGATCTCAACCACCAGGTTCAACGGATCATCTTCCCCGTGTCCGTCGTCCACCTGCACGATAAAGTCGGGGATGTACTTGTGCGGCTCGGAGCCGTGGAGGTACGGGACCTCCAGGCCCAGGTTGTGGTTCTTGACGTAGGAGACGACCCTCGGGTGAGACTCGGCCACGCGGCAGAGCTCGGCCTCCCAGTCGCTGTCCAGCACGGCCCAGTTGACGTGGCAGCGGCGGGCGTCCGTCTCCCAGCGCTCGCTCTTGGAGGTGTTGAAGTTGACGTGCACCGTCGAGCCCGTGTGGTTGTACGGGTCGAGCACGGCCTTGATGGGTTTCTCCCCGACGAGTGCCTGGGTGACACCGGCGGTGATGCGCTCGCAGACCATGTCCGCGAGCTCCTGGTACATGAGCTGCGCCGGGTAGGTATCGCCCTTGCACACCAAGTAATTATCTAGCCACTGCCGGGTTATGCGCTTGAGTTGCCCGAAGAGGTGCAGCTTCGGCTCCTCGCCCGGATCTCGCCACCTGGTGTACAGCAGGCGCCGGGTGAGGTGGAAGAGCAGGGTGGAGCGGCGCATGTCGCCCAGGTGCTCCAGGCTCAGATCCACGTCCTCGCCGATGATCCCAGCGTTCTTGGTGACGGACGGCCCGACGAGGTCCGGCGTCAATTCAAGCACGGAGTCCTCGCCGAACTCCGCCGTCAGCCGCTCTTCCGGCAGCTCCACCCGGTAGCCCTCGACGCGGGGAAACCGGATCTCCAGCCCGTCCCGCTCGGGCCGGACTGCCTTTACCTGCACCGTCTCGCGCGGCGGCTGCGGCGGCGCGACGACGGGCTTCGCGGTGAAGTCGAACGGGATGCCGAGCACGTCGGCGTACTCGACGTTGAACAGCTCGTCTTCGTTCAGGTCGTAGGACTGGCGGCGCAGGGCGCGCCCGATCACCTGCTCGCACAGTAGCTGCGTACCGAACGCCCGCACCCCGAGCACGTGGGTGACGTTGCTCGCGTCCCAGCCCTCGGTAAGCATCGAGACAGAGACGACGCAGCGGATGGAGTCCCCGAGGCGGCCCGGCTTTCCGACGGTGTTCATGGCCTCCCGCAGCAGGTCCTGCTCGGTGAGGTTATCGGCCTGGCGGCGGTCGCCGGTGCAGTCCACGATCTCACGCCGGAAACGCTCTATCTCATCGGACGCCATCTCGCGGAAACCTTTGTCCAGCACCTCGCCGGACTCAAGTTGCTCGCTGTCTATGAGGAGCGTCTTCGGGCGGGCCAGCGGGTCGCCGTGCTCGTTGAAGTTACGGAACAGCGGCAGGCGCCCGTTCTCCAGCGTAGTCGAGCCGTCGTCGTTCTCGCGGTTGAAGCCGGAGATGAAGTCGTAGACCAGCTTGGAGACTGCGGTGTTCTGGCACACCACGATAAAGCACGGTGGCACCCCGATCCCGGCCTCCTCCCACAGCCGGTGCGTCTTCTCGTAGTGGCTGTAGAGGGCCCAGAGCGCCGTCTGGAGCTCTGCGGGCAGGCTTAAAGGGTCCAGGTCTTTCGCCTTACCCCGGCCTTTCTTCGGCATCCGGGCGCGGACGTTCTCCCAAAGGTTGCGGAACTTCGGCATCTCGCCGCCGGGGATGTTGTCGGCGACGGGGACGCGCGGCAGCTTGACGATGCCGCACTCGATGGCGTCCATCAGGGAGAAGTCGCTCATGGTCCAGGGGAAGAGCGTCCCCTCCGCGTAGCCGGAGCCGCGCAGGAAGAAGGGCGTGGCGGAGAGGTCCATGACGCGTGTCACGCCGAGCTTGCGATTTACCGCTTCGAGGCCCGAGATCCAGAGCCGCGCCGCCTCGTTGTTCTTCTTGGCCTCGTCCCGGTCCTCGCCCTTGAGCTCCGGCTTCTCGTCCTCTTCCGGCTTCTCCCGGTAGCAGTGGTGGGCCTCGTCGTTGATCGCCATGACGTGCTTCATGCCCATCAGGTCGGGCATTACGCGCTGCAGCATCTGGCCCTCGGTTTCGAGGGTGTCCAGCTCATCGCCCCGGCCCTGAAGGAGCGAGCAGCCGCCTTTGGAGAGGTCCATGCGCTCGCGCAGCTTGAAGGCATGGTAGTTGGTGATGACGATCTTGGCCCGGCCCAGGTCGGCGAGCATGTCGTTCGGTACCATCTCGCGGCCGTGATAGTAGCTGTCCGGGTCGTTCGGCTGCAGCACGCGCAGCCGGTCGCGGATGGTGATCCCGGGCATGACTATCAGGAATCCGCGGGTGAACCGCTTGCTCTGCGGACGTCGGACGGCGTTGATCGTCTACCAGGCGATGAGCATCGCCATCACGGCCGTCTTGCCCGCTCCGGTGGCGAGCTTCAAGGCGAGGCGCGAGATCTCGGGGTTCGCGTCACCGTTCGCGTCGGAGAGGTGGTCCAGGAACGCCCTGCCGGTCTTCCCGGCCTGCGGCGCGACCTCGGTCAGCCAGATCGCGGTCTCCACCGCCTCAAGCTGACAGAAGAAGGGCCGGATGCCGCCGAACTCGTGGTGCCGCCAGTGCTGGAGTAGCCGGGCCGTCTCGGGTGTAACCTGCCAGTCGCCCGGGTTCGGACGGCTTCTCCACTCGTCCACGTGCCGGCGGAGGCTGTTTATCATCGAGGTGGGGTCGTACTGCTGCTGCTCGGTGGAAAGCCCCTTGCCTTCGTCGTAGACGAACTGTTGCTGTTCGGAAGATCCCTTGCGCTTCCTCGGCTTCGGTATCGGGGTCGTGAACTCCGCGGGTCGGCGACTCTCTATGACCTTCTGAGTAGGCTGGCCCTCGTGATCAAGCTCCCAGTGACGACCAGGATACTTGTACCAGGATACTTGTAAGGGGAGTTGAGGATAGGTTGCTCGAAGAACGGGTTGACGGCGATCTCGTACCTCCCCTGGATGGTGGACTCTCCTTTTTTCATTGTAGTATGCAAGCCTCTTACGGCTCACGCTCCCGGGAAAGGTCGCCTCGGCTGCTCCGGTCAGCCCCGAACCTCCGGACCCGTTTACACCTTGTAGACTACCCCGAGTAAGAACTTCACTTAGGAACTTCGCTGGAGGAAGCTCATGGCATCACTCGGAGGCAAGGTCGCCCTCGTAACCGGGGCGAGTCAGGGGCTGGGAAGGGCGCTCGCGCTCGCCTACGCCCGAGAAGGAGCGAAGCTCGTCGTAAACGCCCGCAGCGAGGAGAGCATCCGGCCCGTCGTCGAAGAGGTGGAAGGGCTCGGCGCGGAGGTGCTGGCGGTGCCCGCCGACGTCGCGGAGTCGGAGAGCGTGGACCGGCTCGTCTCGCAGGCCGCCGACCGCTTCGGCGGCATAGACGTGCTCGTGAACAACGCCGGGCTTCTGGGACCCCGGGTGAAGATAGAAGAGTTCCCCGAGGATGAGTGGCGCAAGGTGCTGGACGCGAACCTCACCGGGGTGTTCCTGGTCTCCAAGGCGGCCACACCCCACCTGAACGCCGGGGCCTCCATCATCAACCTCGTCAGTGGCGTGAGCGTCGAGGGGCGGCCCGAGTGGGGCGCGTACTCGGTGAGCAAGTTCGGCGTCGAGGGGCTGACCCAGATCCTGGCCGCGGAGTTAAAGGATCGCGGAGTGCGGGCGAACGCCGTGGACCCCGGCGGGATGAACACGGACATGCGCGCCGCCGCCTACTCCCGCGAGGATGCCGAGAGCCGTATCACCCCCGAAGAGAACGTGGACGTCTTCCTCTACCTCGCCTCGGACGAGTCGCAGGGCGTAACCGGCGAGCGCTTCAAGGCCCAGGAGTTCGTGAGGTAGATCTAAGGAGACTCAGGAGTCTCGAGAGATAAGAATCCAAGGGTCCGGCGCTATCCGGCGGCCTTTGGAGCCGGTTGGCTGGTTGGCGTCATATAATCTGCGCTTCGAGGGTACTTCGGGGATACATAGGGGCGACCGTGCCGCGACGCCCGCGAGAGAGGAGAGATATGGCTTTGGATCCAAACATCAAAGAGATGCTAAATGCGATGGAGCGTTCGGGGCAGCCGCCCATAAGCGAGCTGGAGCCGCCCCAGGCCCGCGAGATGCACAAGCAATTAGTCCTCGGGATGGAGATCACGAGCGTCCCGGTGTTCACCATCGAGGACCGTAAGATACCCGGTCTGGCCGGCGAGGTGCCCGTCCGCGTCTACACCCCGGAGGGAGAGGGGCCGCACCCACTGCTCGTTTTCTTCCACGGCGGCGGCTTCGTGCTCGGCGGCCTCGAGGACTACGACCCCGTCTGCCGCAGGCTGTGCTCCCGCTCGGGGCACGTGGTGGTCTCCGTGGACTACCGGCTGGCTCCGGAGAGCAGGTTCCCCGCCGCCGTCGAGGACTGTCTGGCCGCTACCCGCTGGGCCGCGGACAACGCCGCCTCCCTGGCCGGCGACCCCAGCCGCGTCTCCGTGATGGGCGACAGCGCGGGCGGCAACCTGGCGGCGGTGGTGGCCCGCCGCATCAGGGACGAAGGCGGCCCGCGGCTCGCCGGTCAGGTCCTCATCTACCCGGTCACCTACCAGGTCGGGCCGGACACGGCCTCGCGCAAGGAGAACGCCGAAGGCTACTTCCTGACCCGCGACGACATGGCCTGGTTCGGGGGTCATTACTTCGAGAGCGTCGAGGACGCCAAGGGCCCCGACGCCTCCCCGGCCAACGCCGAGAGCCTCTCGGGGCTGCCGCCCGCGCTCATCGTGACCGCCGGGTACGACCCGCTGCGCGACGAAGGCGAGGCATACGCCGGGAGCCTCGCGGAGGCCGGCGTGCCGACGGATCACACCCGCTACGACGGCATGATCCACGGCTTCCTCAACTTCTACGGCGTCACCGAACGCGCCGACGAGGTGGCGAGCCAGGCCAGTGAGTGGTTGAGGAATATCGCCGGCGAAGGGTAGCCGCGGAGCAGGAGCCCGTAGATGTTGAATGCCGTAGAGCTCGGAGTCCTCGATGGCTGCGCAAATCACTACGAGCTTTTCTACTTCCTCTTCGCCGAGGTGAACTACGGCGGGCAGGTGGTGAGGAAGAGCCCGGAAGGGGAGCCGGGGATCTCCGTGCCGGGCGATGAGGTGGCCCGGCACGCACAGCGGCTCATAGAGGCAGGGCTTATGCGGTGCTGGCGCATTCGTGACGATCCGGGAGATAATGGCCCGTTTCTAACGCCGGAGGATCAGACCGCCGGGCTCTATCGCGAGCGCGTCGAGATAACGCAGCCCGGCGAGCCGGAGTTCGCCGCCTACCGGGGCTACGATTGCGTGACCTTCGAGGAGCACCTGGAGCGGTTCGGCCAGGGCCCGCACGAGTTCAGGATCACACGTTCCGGCATAGACGAGATAGAGAGGCCGGAGTACGAGGCTCTCTACCAGGAGCGGTAAGGGAGCCGTAAGAAGCGGCGCGGGATAGGTCGGCGTCAGAGCAGGGAGCTTATGGCCCGGGCTATCGGCTCCGGGTGATCCTCCGGCGTAAAGTGTCTGCCGCCCTCCACCCTCTCCAGAGTGCCGCCGAGCTCGTAGGCTAGCCGGTAGCCGTACCCGATGGGCTGGAAGCTGTCGGCGACGCCCCACACGACGCGGGCCGGTACGTCGAGGCGTGGCAGCTCGTCCGCGACGGCCAGCGTGTCGGCGGAGTCCAGAGAGCGGGCCTGCCGCACCAGCGCCGCCGCCCCGTCCGCCTGCTCGTACAACGGCAGATGCTCGGCCACGGACTCCCGCCACCGGCTGCGGCTATCGTGGCCGAGACCCAGGAACATCCCGTACACGCGCCGGAACATCGCGGACGGCATACGCTCCGCCAGCGGCCCGGCGGCCCGCAGCGCTCGCACTCCCAGGATGGGCCAGGAGTCGTAGCTGATGCAGTTGGTGAGCACGAGGCCGCGCACCAGCTCCGGGTGGCGCACCGCGAGTATCTGGGCCACGCCCCCGCCGAGGTCGTGGCCGCAGACCACGGCCCCGCTCTCCAGCCCGGCCTCCCGCATCCAGGAGGCCAGGTACTCCGCCTGACGCCCGACGGAGATGTCGCGGCCCACACCCTCTTCTATGGAGCCACCGTAACCGACCATCTCCCAAGCCAGCGAGCGTGCCCCTTCGAGACGGGGCACGACGTGCCGCCACAGCCGGGGCGAGGTCGGGATGCCGTGAACGAGCACCACGGGCGCACCCGAGCCTTCTTCCTCCCAGCGCATCTTTATGCCCTCTACCTCTGCGCTCCTGGACTGCATACGCTCCTCTCGGGCATAGAAGATGATCGGGGAAACGTACCGGCGAGCGGGGCCCTACGCCGCTCCCAAACAGGTTTTCATAGTTTTCAGGGGTCTCCGCCGCTCTCCACCGGCAGGTCCCCCCGGCCGCCCCACTCGTTCCAGGAGCCGTCGTAGTTGGAGAGGTTCGTGTAGCCGAGGCGGTACAGGTTGAAGAGAGCGACGGTCGCCGCGACGCCGCCGTTGCAGTAGGCGACCACCGGCGCGTCGCGGTCCTCCGGCACCCCGGCCTCCCGCGCCAGTTGCTCGATCTCGGCGCGCGCGAGGAACGTGCCGGTCTCCGGGTCTTTGAGGGCGTCGGCGTGCAGGTGGCGGGCCCCCGGGATATGCCCGCCGCGCGGGCCGCGCCGCACCTCGCCGGTAAACTGGCCCCGGTCCCGGGCGTCGAGCAGCAGGGTATTACCGTCTTCGCTTGCCACGAGCGCCTCCGCCGCGCCAGAGCGCAACCCGGGCCGGGGCTCGAGGGTAAAGTTTGCAGGCACCGGACGGGATATCTCGTCCGTGACGGGGCGGGCCTCGGCGGTCCACTTGCGCCAGCCGCCGTCCAGTACGTATGTCTCGTCGTGGCCGTAGTACAGCAGCGCCCACCACAGCCGGGTGGCGAACTGGCCGCCGGTGTGGTCGTAGATGACTACGCGCGTGGAGTCCCCGATGCCCCGGCTCTGCATCGCTGCCGCGAACCGCTCCGGCGGCGCCAGCTGGGTCGGGACGGGGTCGTCGGGGTCCGTTATGTCCGTGGTCCAGTCCACGAAGACCGCACCGGGGACGTGGGCCTCGGCGTACTCCTCGGGCGCGCCGCGGTAGATGGCCTCCTGGGAGCCGTCCTCGCGGGTATGTTTGTCCACGTAGCCCCGGATGTCCACGACGCGCAGGTCGGGGTCGTCCAGGTGTTCGGCGAGCCAGGACGTGCTTACCAACGGGTCGTTCTGTTGAGGGTTATCCACTATCCGGCCTCCTCGAAGAGATCGTGCTTTCGCACGTAGGCGTCGGCCAGCTCGTAGGCCGTCTCCACATCGTCCTGGGCGAGGCGGCCCTCGACGACCTCGTTCTCCAGGTACTTTTTTACGGGTTTGATCCAGGGCCCCGGCCCCCGCTCGTAGCGGGCCATGAGCTCGTTGCCGCCGACGGGGCTCGTCAGCTTCTCGACCTGATCCTCTTCGCGCACGGCGTCCACCCGGTCCTTGAGGCTCTGCCACGAGGCCTCGGCCACCTTGCGCCTGCGCGGAGCGCTGCCCGTGATGTCGGCGCGGGCGAGCCTTAGCAGGGTGTCCACGTCGGCGAGCACCCGGCCGCCTTTTTCGAGATACGTGTCCCGGATAAAGCGCCGCACCGCCGAGTCGGACCACGGGTCGCGCCCGGCGGCGTAGCTCATGGGGCGCATGTGGTTCACGACGAGGTGGGCGACGGCGTCCGTGGCGTCCTTGGGGTAGGCGAGGCGGTTCATGGCCCGGCGCGCTATCTTCGCGCCGACGTTCTCGTGGCCGTAGAAGTGGATCTTTTTCGGCAGCGTGCGGCCGCCGCATTCGGGGCAATCGCCCTCTTCCGGGGTCTTCTGGGTGCTCTTCGCGCCACAGTACGTACAGCGGTGCTCGTACACCAGCGTGCGGGGCTTTCCGATGTCGTGGAAGAAGGCCGCCTTGCGCAGGCCAGGGTCGGCCTCGACGCTCGAGACGACCATGAGCGTGTGCTCGAAGACGTCCTTGTGATGGAACTCCTCGTCCTGGCTCACGTCCACCGTCTCCATGAACTCCGGCACTACGTACGGCATCAGCCCGAGCCGCACCAGGGAGCGCAGGCCGTCCGCGGCGTTGTCGGTGACGAGGATCTTCTCCCACTCGTCCCGGATGCGCTCCACCGAGATGCTCTGTAGCCAGGAGGCGTTGTCCAGGATAGCCTTTTCGAGGTCCGGGGTGACGGCGAAAGGCTTCGTGTCGGAGGAGAGCTGCGCCGCGAAGCGCACCGCCCGCAGCATCCGCAGGGGATCGTCGCGCATCCGGTCCAGCGGCTCTCCGACGGGCCGGATCACGCCCCGGACGAGATCCTCACGTCCCCCTTCGGGG
The DNA here is from genome assembly GCF_001029505.1 of Rubrobacter aplysinae. Classification (NCBI taxonomy): domain Bacteria; kingdom Bacillati; phylum Actinomycetota; class Rubrobacteria; order Rubrobacterales; family Rubrobacteraceae; genus Rubrobacter; species Rubrobacter aplysinae. The sequence continues at coordinate 451,046 of NZ_LEKH01000001.1, forward strand.
TCCCGCACCCCGCCCGTAACCGCATCGGCGGCGACGGCGTTTATCGTGAAGTCGCGCCGGGCCAGGTCTCCCTCCAGCGTCTCGCCGAACGTGACCTCCGGGTGGCGGCTGCCCGCCGTGTACAGGTCGTGCCGGTAGGTCGTGACCTCCACCGAGTAGCCCCCGACCTCCGCGCCGATGGTCCCGAACCGCTCGCCGACGGTCCACAGATGACCGGCCTGGGGCCTGAGGAGGCGTTTGATCTCCTCGGGTCGAGCATCCGTGGCGGCGTCCACGTCCACCCCCGGACGGCCCAGCATCAAGTCCCGCACGTACCCGCCGACCAGATAAAGCTCGTGCCCGGCTCCGCCGAACGCCTCCCCGAGCCGCGACAACGGCTCCGGCACTTCTATGGTGTCGGCGCCGCGTCCATCCCGCTGCTTTCTCTCCATATCCTCCATAGCTCGCCATATTCTAATAGCACTCGCGGCGGGTGGAGCGGGGTTATCCTCTGAGGTGTTACCGGGGAGGCCATCTCTGCTAACATCCGGGATATGTGGCGTCAGGATACAGACGAGCGCGTGGCCGTCTTCGTGGACGGGGCGAACCTCTACCACTCCATAAAGACGTACTACAAGGGTATGCTGGACTACGCGCAGCTACTCTCGGCCTCGGTCGGGGATCGCAAGCTCCAGCGCGCCACCTTCTACATCGTCGAGAAGCAGGAGACAGACGAAGTCACGCCCGGCGCGGCCTCCTCGCGCTCGTTCGTGTACAACCTGAACCGCTTCGGCTACAAGGTACGCTCAAAGCCCCTGATAGTGCACGAGACCGTGAGCCCCGACGGTGAGAAGACCGTCTCCCACAAGGGCGACTGGGACATAGGCATTATCGTGGACATGATGCGGCTCGCGGGCCACGCCGACACCTACGTGCTCGTCTCCGGCGACGGCGACTACTGCGAGGCCATCGAGTACCTCCAGAGCGAGCGGGGCATCCGGGTCGAGGCGATCAGCGCCACCCAGTGCACCTCCCAGGCCCTGCTGGACATCTGCGATCTGCACACCGACCTGGCCGAGATCCCGGACCTCTTCAAGGAGCCGCGGGGCGACCGATCCGGGGACCGCTCGGGCGAACGCTCCGCCGTCGGTAACGCCGGTAACCAGTAGGTAATCAGTAACCCACGCTGGTACGGCGCCCGCGGATTCATGGAGGTCATGGAGGCTTTCTACGCATCCCCGCCCGGCAAGCTCCAGAGGCGATGGTACTCGACCGCAACGACCGCAGGCGTAATTAGAAGGAGCTTGTAGATTGTCCCCGGGCCAGACATCCCGGGACAGGTTCACCGCCCCGGAGAAGTGGGAGAAGGTAGATTCCGGCGGGCCCGGGGGCTTCGAGGACTCCAGGGCCACCTACCGGCTGCCGGACGGCTCGGAGTACGTCTGGGAGTCGCGGCGGCACCGCAAGGGTCTCGGGCTCAGGACCCGCTCGGGGCGCTCCGCCCGGCTACAGCACCGGGCGCCGGAAGCCGGCAAGGGTAACCCCTGGCTCGGAGGTTTCGCGCCGCACAGGCTCGCGTGGTGGATCGCGGTCGTTTTTATCCTGGGCTCGGCGCTGTTTACCCTGGGAGCGGCCGCCTCGCTCTTCCCCCCGGTATTCGGCGGCGAGGCGGCGGAGCTCACCGCGAGCCTCGCCTACTTTACGGGGGCCTCTCTGTTTACCGGCGGCGTGTACCTGCAACTGCTGGAGGCCATAAACTCCAGCGATTACATCGGGATGAAGCCGCCGCACTACACGCCCCGGCAGTTCAAGTGGTTCGCCTGGCAGCCGCGCCGGCTGGAGTTTATGGCGCCTTTTCTGCTCCTGTTCGGGGCCATCTCCTTCAACTTTGAGACCGCGCTCGCCGTACTCTCAGACCTAGATATAGTAGTGTTGCCCACGGCCATCGCCCTGGCCAGCCTCGTGGGGGCGGTATTCTTTCTCGGGCCGAGCTACATGCAGATGATCGAGGTCTGCCACCGTTACCTCTGCGTCAAGGAGCGCGAGTTCTCCTGGTGGGTTACTTTCTTCTACGTGGTCGGCTCCGCCGGTTTCGTCGTCGGGGCGGTCTTCGGGTTCGAGGTGCCGGGCCTCTCCTCCCCCGTGGAGTCCCTCATCACGAAGGTAACCTACGCCCAGGGGGCCGTGTTCTTCCTCGCCGGGAGCTACCTGCTGCTGCCAGAGATGTACTCTGACTAGACGTCTGGTCGGCCGAGCGTGGCATGGAAACTACGGCCCCTTACGGCTCGCCGATCACTCGCACCTCGGGCTCTAGCTCGATCCCGAGCCGCTCCTTTACCGTCTCGCGCGCGATCCGCATAAGCTCCAATGCGTCTTCGGAGGAGCCCCCGCCCAGGTTCACGAGGTAGTTGGCGTGTACGCTGGAGATCTCGACGTCCCCGACCCGCGTGCCCTTTAGCCCGGCGGCTTCGATCACCCGCCCCGGATAATCTCCTTCGGGCCGCTTGAAGGTCGAGCCGCAGCTCGGCTTGCTCGGGGAGCCGGACATCCTCTGCCCCCGGTACTCGCGGATACGGGCCTGCAGATCTTCGGCATCCCCCGGCGTGAGGCCGTAGCCCGCCCGCAGCACGGTCCAGTCCGGCCGCTCGTGCAGGATGCTGTGGCGGTAGCCCAGGTCCAGCTCCGCGTTCCGCATCCGGACGACGCCCTCACCGGGTCTGTACACGTCGGCCCAGACGAGCACGTTACGCGTCTCGCTGCCGTAGGCCCCGGCGTTCATGTACACCGCGCCCCCGACCGACCCCGGTATCCCCGTGGCGAACTCGAGCCCGGCGAGTCCCCGGGCGGCGGTCTTGTTCGCCAGCACCGGATAGAGCACCCCGGCCTCCGCGATCACGCTCTGTCCACCCTCACCACCCGGACCGTCGAACTCCACGCCGGTAAGCTGCTTGCCGAGCCGGATCACGAGCCCCCGGATACCTCCGTCGCGCACGAGCACGTTCGTGCCGCCGCCGAGGACGGTTACCGGCACCCCGTTCTCCTCCGCGTCGGCGAGCGCCCGCTCCGCCTCCCCGGCGCTGTCGGGCTCCAGCAGGGCGTCGGCGGGGCCGCCGATCTTCCACGCCGTGTAGCGTCTGAGGGGCTCGTCGAGCTTCGCCCCGGGAAACAAAGTTTGCAAGGTACCCGAATCAGTGTCCACACTCTGGAATATAGGGCAAGAGGACGGGTTTTGCAGTGCGCCGCCACGCGTCGGTCTGGTGAGTCCGGCAGCTCGGGTAGACGCCGGCCTTTTGACGTACAGTGTGTCCCCGGGGAGAAAGAGACCGAGAGGAGAGGCGTCGGGCCGTGAAGCTAGCCACCGTTACCACCGTGGATCGCCGGGAGGCCGGATCGGGACACTCGGCGTACCCCGGGTGCTCTGGTTACTCAAGGAGCCCGGCTTGAAGGCGATGGTGCTCGCCGCCGGCAAGGGCACGCGGCTATTCCCGCTGACGGGTGAGATCCCGAAGCCGATGGCCCCGGTCGTGGACACCCCGATCATAGAGCACATCTTCGGGCTGCTATCCGGGCACGGCTTCGACGAGGCGCACGTCAACGTGAACTACCTGGCCGACGCGCTCCTAGAAGCCTACAGCGGCCCAGGGCACCCGGAAGGTTTCAGCGTAAACGGCATGTCCGTATATCTGAACCGCGAGGAGGAGCTTACCGGCACCGCAGGCGGCGTCAAGCGCCTGCAGGATCAGTTCGGCGAGACGTTCGTCGTCGTCTCCGGCGACGCCCTCACCGACGTGGATCTGACCGGGCTAGTCGGGTTTCACCGGGAGAAGGGGGCGCTCGCGACCGTCGCCCTGCGCCGGGTGTACGACACCTCGGAGTTCGGCGTGGTTGAGCTGGACGACGAGTCGAACATCCGGGGATTCCAGGAGAAGCCGGACCCGAGAGACGCCATCAGCACCCTGGCGAACACTGGGATCTACGTCTTCGAGCCCGAGGCGCTGAATTACGTGCCCGAGGGCGAGTTCGCGGACTTCGCCCGGGACATCTTCCCGAAGCTACTGGAGCACGGGGAGAAGTTCGTCGGCTACCAGGGAGATTTCTACTGGTCGGATATCGGCACCCTGGCCGCCTACCGCGAGGCGCAGTACGACGTGCTCTCCGGCCGGGTAAAGGTCCGGGTGCCCGGCAAGAGCCGCGAGGGCGACGTGTGGAAGGGGGAAGACGCCCAGATCCACCCCACCGCCCGGCTAGAAGGGTACGTCGTGATCGGACGCGACGCCGTCATAGGTCGCGACGTGCGCATAGAGGGCGACGTTACCGTCGGCGCCGACTGCTGGGTCAGGCCCGGCGCGACCATCAAACGCAGCATCCTCCTGCCCAGAGCCTCGGTCGGCGACGGAGCATACCTGGAGGATTGCATCGTCGGCCACGGCTACGACGTGCGCCCCGGCGAGACGATCCGGGGTGGGGCACTGATCCGGCGCTAGCCCCGCTACTCCTCGGGCTTGACCAGCCGGTACCCGAAGCCGCGCACCGTCTCTATGAGCCTGGGGTTCTGGGAGTCGTCGCCGAGCTTGGTGCGCAGCCGCTGGATGTAGACGTTCACCGTGCGCTCCTCTATGTACTCGTCCTCGCCCCAGACCTGCCTGAGTAGAGAGCCGCGCCCGAAGACCCGGCCGGGGCTCTGCGCCAGGGTGTGGAGCAGCCGGAACTCCCTCGGGGACAGCGACACCTCCTCACCGTTTTTCACGACCCGTACCCGGTCGGGGTCTATCTCCAGGTCGCCGACGTAGATCTGGCCTGCGGAGTGCCCGTCCGGGGAGCTGTCGCGCTTGCGGAAGATCTGCTTTATCCGGGCGACGAGCTCTCTGGCGTTCACCGGATAGCGCATGTAGTGGTCAGCCCCGAGCTCTATCCCTACGATGCGGTCCATCGTGTCCTCGTCCCGCAGGAGAGCGACGGTCGTAACCCCCGGGCCCTCCACGGCCGAGATCACCTGAAACCCCCGCTCGTCCGGCAGCCGGGTATCCACGACCGCCACGTCGAACTCCCGCTCCTCCGAGATCTGGCGCGCATGCCGCCCCGTACCGGCGGGCAACACCTTCCACCCCTCCTCGGAGAGGGCGCGCCGCAGGCCTAGCCGCTCCTCTTCATCCCCGACCACAAGCAGAATAAACAAGCTCAACCCGATTAGGCTTCTCCAGAGTCTCCAAAAGTGTCCTCCACGCTTACCCCGGAAGTATACCCTCGGTACCCCACCCGGAGAAACCACCCTTGAGAGCAGCCCCGATCAAGGGTATGATTGAGAAGCTGTACGCGCTCGTAGCTCAGTTGGATAGAGCGTCTGACTACGAATCAGAAGGTCGCAGGTTCGAGTCCTGCCGAGCGCGCAGAGTATTTTCGATAGATAAAATCGGGCCGGGACTCTGCGAGGTTCCGGCCTTTTGCTACGCTTGCGGTTGTTAGGTTCGGGCTAGCAACTCCAATGGAGTTAGCAGGGCTAGCAGTGGGAGGTTCAAATCCGTCCCTAGTAGCTGTCTCCAGCGCGTTCGTGGTACTCGCTGTTTTGCGCGTGTCGCTGTTGAGGCTTTCAAGTCGCACAGTATGTAAGGGGGTAGCTATGAAAGGTAGCCACAGACGAGTCAGTGTTGTTAGCGTAATGGAAACGTTTTGGGCCGTCGGAGTCAGCTATCTAGCGGCGAAGCTGCTAGCCCGAGCCTAATCAGACGGGCTAGGGTCCAACCGAGCTCTGGCCTTTTTCATGCTCTTTACCCCGGTACAATCGTATCGGGTGTGGACTTTAGAGAAACAACCTCTGTACTACAGCCAGTAAGGTTGTAGCGTTAGAGATCATCCAAATTGCTGCGGAAACTATAGTGCCAACTGGCAATGGTTGCGTAGCTCTCTTATTTGACGATTGAGTAACCTGAATGAGCTTGGGCTTGATGAAAAGTAAGTCTAGGGCTCCAGCTAGTGACACGACTCCTATTAGCCCAAGTATTAGGATAAGGAGTTTAAGCACTAAGCTAACCCAGATTGGCATCTCTAAAAAGGTAACTCCAAAGAATAAAACGGCTGTGGGAGCAAGCAACAAAGAAGCAAGCAGCAAAGCTAGCCATCCTTCTGTACTGGCAACAGACAAGAAAGACTTGATATCTCCAACCTCAAAAGCAGTTCCGACCAGGCTCCAAATCAGTAAGGATATGGCAAGAGAGATAATCAGATCAGATAATATGGAACTAGAGGCGAGTTCAAAGAACGCGGGCATTAAAATTATGAATAGGCCCATGCAGGCTAGGATGAACGCTACCCCTAAACCAGATAAGCCACTGTCGCGTAGCTTCTGGACAAACTGAGCTTTTTCGCGGGCGTCGGCGGCACGTTCCTTTTTACTACGCGGTCTGTTACTCACAGTGTGTTCCCGTAGGCTTGTGTTTGATACGAGAAGGGTAAGTAAACATTGTGAATCTAAAACCTGACAAAGACCTCCAAAGCGTCATCTTCACTGTACTAATAACTACCGTTGTAGTTTTCGCTATTATAAGGGTTGCGAGGTTCCTACTCTAACGCTACCCCGACTAGACTGGGGTAAGATATGAGAAAATCTCCGACCAGCGAACACCCCGGGTCTCTCCGCGCCTCTGGACTATCCATCAGTTGAGTAATCCAGCGTAGGTAGAGCTAGTTATCCTGTGAGGTCGGCCTTACCAGGATCTCGTTCACGTCCACGTGGGCGGGCTGGTCCACGGCGTAGAGCACGGCGCGGGCCACGTCTTCGGGGCGGAGGGCGTCGGGCTTTGGAGTGTCGAAGAACGGGGTATCCACCATACCGGGCTCTATGAGCGTGACGCGCACGCCGGTTCCGGCCATCTCCTGGCGAATGGCCTCGCCCATGCCGGTAACGGCCCATTTGGTGGCCGAGTACATCGAGCCGGAGTTCGCCCGGCGGCCCGCCACGGAGCCGGTGAGCAGCAGGTGCCCCTTGGAAGCCTTTAGCGCCTCGAGGCTGGCCCGGGCGGTTAGGGCGGCGCCGTAGACGTTGGTGAGGACCATGTCCCGCCAGCGCCCGGGGTCGGCTCCGGTGAAGCCTCCGGGCGAGCCGGGCATGCCGGCGTTGGCGTAGACCACGTCCACCCGGCCGAAACGCTCCAGGCAGGTCTGTATCAGGGACTGCTGGTCCTCCCAGTCGGTAACGTCGCAGCGGATCGGCAGCGCCTGCTCCGGCCCGCCGAGCTCCTCGGAGAGCTCAGAGACCTTCTCCTCGCGGCGGGCGGCGAGCACCAGTCGGTAGCCGAGCCCGGCGGCCTGCCGGGCCGTCGCCGCCCCGATGCCGCTAGAGGCGCCGGTGATCAGGAATACGGGTGCCTCGGGCATGTGAAGCTCCTTCTCGGTGGTTTTGGGGATAGGCCCTTGCCGGGCTTCCCCGGACTTGTTTTCGACCCTGTCCTATAGACTGTTTAGCGTGCGGGCGTGGTGGAGTAGGTGGTCCGCCATGAACGTAGAGATGAAGTAGTAGCCGTGATCGTACCCTTCCTGACGGCGCAGCTTCAGGGGCTGGCCCGCCGCCTCGCACGCCTCCTCGAAGATGTGCGGGTAGAGCTGCTCATCTAAGAACACGTCTTCGGTGCCCTGGTCTATGAGGATCTCCC